>NZ_JCALCO010000031.1:0-63704 GCF_059812385.1 Mycobacterium sp. NGS58
GCTGGGTGCCAGGGTCGCCATCGGCGATGTCGACGAGGTGCGG
The DNA here is from genome assembly GCF_059812385.1 of Mycobacterium sp. NGS58. Classification (NCBI taxonomy): domain Bacteria; kingdom Bacillati; phylum Actinomycetota; class Actinomycetes; order Mycobacteriales; family Mycobacteriaceae; genus Mycobacterium; species Mycobacterium sp. NGS58. The sequence continues at coordinate 44 of NZ_JCALCO010000031.1, forward strand.
GTGAAGGAGTCGGGCGCCGACCTGGGCCTCGACGTCTACGGCAAGCTCGACGTCACCGATCCGCAGTCGTTCTCCGATTTCCTGGACGAGGTCGAACGCCAGCTCGGCCCGATCGACGTGCTGATCAACAACGCCGGCATCATGCCCGTCGGCAGAATCGTCGACGAGCCGGACGCGGTCACCCGCCGAATCCTGGACATCAACGTCTACGGCGTGATCCTGGGCAGCAAGCTGGCCGCCCAGCGCATGGTCCCGCGGGCCAAGGGGCACGTCATCAACGTCGCCTCGCTGGCCGGTGAGCTCTACATCGTCGGCCTGGCCACCTACTGCGCCAGCAAGCACGCGGTGGTCGCGTTCACCGACTCGGCCCGGCTCGAATACCGTTCGGCCGGGGTCAAGTTCTCGACGGTGTTGCCCACGTTCGTCAACACCGAGCTGGTTGCCGGGACGCCGGGCATGAAGGGCTTCCGCAACGCGGAGCCCGCCGAGATCGCCGACGCCATCGTCAACCTGGTGGCCGACCCCAAGCCCCGGGTGCGGGTCACCAAAGCGGCGGGCGCAATGGTGGTATCCCAGAAGTTCTGGCCGCGCCGAATCGCCGAGGCGCTCAACCGAATGCTCGGCGGTGACCGCGTCTTCACCGACGACGTCGACGTCGCGAAGCGCCAGGCGTACGAGGCCCGCGCCCGCGGCGAAGAGTAATCGCGCACGAGCATTGTTCACCGAAGACGCGGACAATCGGCCGAGTGAGCCTAGAAACCCGAACCCCCGCGCCCGCGCTATCTCCGCTCTCCGACGACGAACTCGCCCTCCTCGACAAGTACTGGCGCGCCGCCAACTATCTGTCGGTCGGGCAGATCTATCTGCTGGACAACCCACTGCTGCAGGAGCCGCTGTCGACCGAGCACGTCAAACCGCGGTTGCTGGGGCACTGGGGCACCACGCCCGGGCTCAACCTGGTCTACGCGCACCTCAACCGGATCATCCGCAACCGCGACGCCGACGTCATCTACGTGACCGGGCCGGGTCACGGCGGCCCCGGGCTGGTCGCCAACGCCTATCTGGAGGGCACCTACAGCGAGGTGTACACCGGCATCGAGGAGGACGCCGAGGGGCTGCGCAAGCTGTTCCGGCAGTTCTCCTTCCCCGGCGGCATCCCCAGCCACGTGGCGGCCCAGACGCCGGGCTCCATCCACGAGGGTGGTGAGCTCGGCTACGCGCTGGTGCACGCCTACGGCGCGGCCCTGGACAATCCGTACCTCGTGGTGGCCTGCGTTGTCGGTGACGGCGAGGCCGAAACCGGGCCGCTGGCCGCCAGCTGGCATTCCAACAAGTTCCTCAACCCGGTGACCGACGGCGCCGTGCTGCCCATCCTGGCGCTCAACGGCTACAAGATCGCCAACCCGACGGTGCTGGCCCGCATCCCGCACGACGAGCTGGAAGCGCTGCTGCGGGGCTACGGCTACCGCCCGATCACGGTCGCCGGTGATGACCCGGCCGACGTGCATCAGCAACTGGCCGCCGCCCTCGACGACGCCTTCGACGACATCGCGGCCATCCAGGCCGCGGCCCGGGGCGGCCGTGAGGCCGAGCGACCCGTGTGGCCGATGATCGTGCTGCGCACGCCCAAGGGCTGGACCGGGCCCAAGGTGGTGGACGGCAAAAAGGTGGAGGGAACGTGGCGTTCGCATCAGGTGCCGCTGTCCGAGACGCACGACAATCCCGAGCACCGCGCCCAGCTCGAGGAATGGCTGCGCAGCTACGCGCCCGATCAGCTTTTCGACGAAAACGGCAGGCTGCGTGACGAATTGCGGGCGCTGGCACCCACCGGCGACCGCCGGATGAGCGCGAACCCCCACGCCAACGGCGGGCTGTTGCTGCACGATCTGGACCTGCCGGACTTTCGCGATTACGCCGTGGCCGTCGAGCGGCCGGCGGCCACCACGCACGAGGCCACCCGGGTGCTCGGCGCATTCTTGCGCGACGTGATCGCCCGCAACCGCGACCGCTTCCGGCTGATGGGGCCCGACGAGACGGCGTCCAATCGGCTCGACGCGGTCTTCGGGTCCACCGACAAAGTGTGGCTTTCGGAGGTGGAGCCGGACGACGAGCACCTGGCGCCCGACGGCCGCGTGATGGAGGTGCTTTCCGAGCACCTGTGCCAGGGCTGGCTGGAGGGCTACCTGCTGACGGGCCGGCACGGGTTGTTCAACTGCTACGAAGCGTTCGTGCACATCGTCGACTCGATGCTGAACCAGCACGCGAAATGGCTTGCCACCAGCCGGGATTTGCCGTGGCGCAGGCCGATCGCGTCGCTCAACTACCTGCTCAGCTCGCACGTCTGGCGCCAGGACCACAATGGCGCGTCCCACCAGGACCCCGGCTTCATCGACCTGGTCGCCAACAAGCGACCGGAGCTGACCCGCGTGTACCTGCCGCCGGACGGCAACACGCTGCTCTCGGTGGCCGATCACTGCCTGCGCAGCCGGGACTACATCAACGTCATCGTCGCCGGCAAGCAACCCGCGCTGGCCTACCTCGACATGGACGCCGCGATCGCGCACTGCACTCGCGGGCTGGGCATCTGGCCCTGGGCGAGCACGGCCACCGACGAGCCCGACGTGGTGCTGGCCTGCGCCGGCGACATCCCCACCCTCGAGACGCTGGCCGCCGCCGACATCCTGCGCCGCGAACTGCCCGAGCTGGGCGTCCGGGTGATCAACATCGTCGACTTGATGCGGCTGCAGCCGGACTCCGAGCACCCGCACGGCCTGCCGGACCGCGAGTTCGACGCGCTGTTCACCCGCGACAAGCCGGTCATCTTCGCCTACCACGGCTATCCCTGGCTGATCCACCGGCTCACCTACAGCCGCACCAACCACGCCCACCTGCACGTGCGCGGCTTCAAGGAACGCGGCACCACGACCACGCCCTTCGACATGGTGATGCTCAACGATTTGGACCGCTTCCACCTGGTGATGGACGTCATCGACCGGGTGGACGGGCTGGCCAGTCGCGCCGCCATGCTGCGTCAGCGCATGGTCGACGCGCGCCTCGCGGCCCGGATGTACACCCGCGAGCACGGCGAGGACGACCCGCGGATCGCCGGTTGGACCTGGGCGTCCGAGTGACCTGACGGCGAGGACGCCGTCGGGTCAGTCCGCAGGGCGTCGCACATCCGTAAATCTCGGCGAACTGTCGGGCCGTCCGGCGCCGGTAAACTGGTCGGATGCTTGACGCCGCCGGGACAGCCGACAGTCAGCTCGCGGTTTCCCAGCCCGCGGCGCTGCACAGATTCCGGATCCACCTCGACCTCGCCGTCGTCGTGGTTGTCCTGGTGCTGACCAACCTGATTGCACACTTCACCACCCCGTGGGCGAGCATCGCCACCGTCCCGGCCGCGGCCATCGGGCTGGTCATCTTGATGCGCTGGCGGGGCCTGGGCTGGGCGGACCTCGGTCTCGGACGCGAGCACTGGAAGCCCGGCTTCGGTTACGCACTGGCCGCCGTGGCGGTCGTGGCTTCGGTGATCGCGCTGGGCGTGCTGCTGCCGGCGACCCGGCCGATGTTCATGAACAACCGGTACGCCACGATCTCCGGAGCAATGGTCGCCTCGATGGTCGTCATCCCGCTGCAGACCGTCATTCCCGAGGAGCTGGCCTTTCGGGGCGTTCTGCACGGCGCACTCAACCGGGCCTGGGGTTTTCGCGGCGTCGCCCTGGCCGGTTCGTTGTTGTTCGGGTTGTGGCACGTCGCGACGTCGTTCGGGCTGACCAGCAGCAACGTGGGTTTCACCCGGCTGTTCGGCGGCGGGCTGGTGGGCATGATGATCGGCGTCACCGGGGCGGTGCTCGCGACCGGGGCCGCCGGATTCGTCTTCAGCTGGCTGCGCCGGCGCAGCGGCAGCCTGATCGCGCCCATCGCGTTGCACTGGTCGTTGAACGGGCTCGGTGCGCTGGCCGCCGCGTTGGTGTGGCATCTGTCCACCTGACGCCGAATCAGACTAGCAACACCGCCGCGCCGGCAATGCGGCCGGCGCTCAGATCCGCCAGCGCCCGATCCGCTTGTCCCAGCGGATATTCCGGCGTCGTTACCTCAATGTGATGGTGACTTGCGAAGTCAAGGAAGGCCCGCGCGTCCGCCCGGGTATTGGATGTGACCGATCGGACCTGGCGTTCCTGGAACAGGTGGCGCTGGTAGTTCAGGGTCGGGATATCGGAGAGGTGAATTCCGGCGATCGCCAGGGTGCCGCCGCGGTCCAGCGCTTCCAGCGCGGGCAGCACCAGATCACCCACCGGGGCAAACAGGATCGCGGCGTCCAGCGGCACCGGGGGCGGATCGGCGGCGCCTTGCGCCGACGCCGCGCCGAGCTGCAACGCCAGTTCTTGCGCCTGGGACCCGCGGGTCATCACGTGCACCTCGGCGCCTTGCGCCAGCGCCACCTGGGCGGTGATGTGGGCGCTGCCTCCGAAGCCGTACAGGCCCAGGCGCCCGCCGGGCGGCAACTCGGCGCGCAGCAGCGAGCGATAGCCGATGATGCCCGCGCACAACAATGGCGCCAGCTCGCTATCGCTGTAGCCGATCGGCAGGGGATGCGCGAAAGCGGCCGGGACGGTGGCGAATTCGGCGTAGCCGCCGTCGGCGTCCCATCCGGTGTAACGGGAGTGGGGGCATAGGTTCTCGTCGCCACGACGGCAGTATTTGCATTCGCCGCAGGTGTGGCGCAGCCAGGCGATGCCTACCCGGTCCCCCACCCGGAATTCGCCGCCGGCCTCCGGTCCCATTTCGATGACCTCACCAACAACTTCGTGGCCCGGCGTGACCCGGTCGCGGTGCACCGGCAGGTCACCCTCGGTGACGTGCAAGTCGGTGCGACAGACCCCGCACGCGCGCACGGCCACCAGGAGTTCGGACGGTCCTGGGCGCGGTACCTCGGTGGTGACCTGTTCCAGCGGGCCGGTGTTCATCGGCCCGGGTCGGCGTACGCGCCAGGCGCGCATCGCCGTGGTGGTCGCCGGCGGAGGCATCAATCCATCATGCCGCTAACCACCACGGTCGCAACGCGTTAGGCCGATTATGTCCTGCGGGCCATGCCGACGACCCAGAGCAGGAGCAGGGCGCCGAGCAGCGCTGTGAAGAAGGTGAAGATGATGCCGCCACCAGCGGTGTTGACGAAGAAGCTCAGGATGAAGCCACCGATCAGGGCGCCCACGATACCGATGACTATGTCCATCACGATGCCGGCTCCGCTACCCCTGATGATCCTGCTGGCGAGGGCGCCGGCGAGACCGCCGATGATGATGTAACCGATCCAGCCGACGCTGGTCAAAGTGCTGGAGCGGGCAAGAAATTCGGTAGCTGCCATGACGGTCATGAATGTCTCCTTGCAATCGCTGGCAAAGCCCAGCGATTTGCTGGGCAGTCATTTCGGTATACCCAGTCCGGGTTACGAAATGGGTGCCGAATTGGAGACGGTTGACCAGTCGGTTCAGTGCCGGTAAAGCGTCGCGGTCAGGCCGAGAGCGTCTGCTGCGGTGTCGGTGTGGGGGTCGGGCTGACCTCGGAGGCGGGCGCGCCACCGGGAACCGGCGCGGGTGCGCCAGGAGCCCCCGGGGCCGCGGGCGCCGGTGCGGGGGCGCCAGGAGCCCCCGGGGCCGCTGGCGCCGGTGCGGGCGCGCCCGGCGCAGGGGGTGTTCCGGGTGCCGGTGCTCCCGGGGCCGCGGGTGCACCCGGTGCGGGCGCTCCCGGCGCCGCCGGTGCTCCCGGAGCCGCGGACGGTGTCCACGCCTGGATCGACTCGGCGAGCGCCTTGGCCGCGCCCCTGTCCACCGGGTCGTTCGAGGTTCCGAGCCACACCACGAACCAGCGTTGGGCGGTCCCGCCGTTAGCCGAACCGACGACGCCCGTCCAGATCTGGCCATTCGGCTTGGACGCGTCGCTGAACTTGACTTCGTAATACGACGCGCTCCCGGTGCTGCCGTTGCTTCCGTTGAGCGGGGTGGCGTCCTGGTTGATCCGGGTGCCGGGGTAGGGCATGAAGAACTCGCCCATGTCCGACCCCAGCCGCACTGCGGCCTTGGCGTTGTTGGCTTCCGCACTGGCGTAGAGCTTCTGGTCCAGGCGGCCCATCACTATGCGGGTGTCATTGGCGACGGGTGGGGCCTGGTCGGGCGCCGGCGCCGGGCCGGTGACCTTGCTGAGCAGCGCCGAGCCGTAGTCGAGGTGCGACGCGTCCGACTCCACCCAGCCGGCGGGCAGGACGTAGCTGAATCCACCGACCGCGTTGGTGATCCGCCCGGCGTTCGGGTCGGCTGGCGGTGGCGGCGGTGCATTCGGGTCGACCGGCGGGGGCGGCGCCCCGTTGGGGTTGAGCGGCGGCGGGACCGCGTTGGGATCACCCGGTGCCGGTTGCCCATTCGGCGCCGGGGCGGCCGGCGGAGCGTTGGTCGCCGGCGCCCCCGGCGGGGCCGTGGCCGTGGACGGCGGCACCGGCGTCGGCACCTCGGGATCGGCGTTGGAAGTCGCCGGCAACGCGATGGCGACAGCGCTGGCACCGGTCACCGTGGTGATCGCCAGCGTCGTCCACAGTCCTTTGCGACGGGTCGAGGTCGGGTCCACCTGTTCCATGGCGACGAACCTACCGTGTTACCGCTGTGACGCAAGGGTGCATTGCGGACAAATGCGGCGCGGATTTACCGATGTTGCCAATGTGCAATCCATCGAACGGCCCCGAGGTTGCGCGCCGGGCCCTTTCAGCGGGGTGCAGGATGCAGCGACACCTCACGAGCCTTGACCGAGAACCAGACTCGATCCCCGGGCACCAATTGCAGCTCCGAAGCGGCATCGACGGTGATCTCCGCGGCGAGGCCCGGGGCGCCATCAGGTTGCTGCGCGCCACGCACCCACACCGCCGGGCCGCGGACATCCATCTCGGCCACGGTGACCTCAACGGTGTTGCGGGGGCTACCGTGCGGGCGATCGCGATAGACGGCCACCGCCGTCGGTGGGAACACCGCGATCGCATGCTGCTCCGGCGAAATCGGTTCGCCGCTCGCCGCACCCGCCGCATACCAGCGGTCGCCGGCCTGCGCACACAGCGAGCCGTCGCGGGCGATGGTTCCGTTGACCAGGTTGATGCCCGCGATGCGGGCCGCGAAATGACTGCGCGGCGTGCTGAGAACCTTGGGCACCGGGCCGATTTCGGCGATTTTGCCGGATTCCAGCACCATGACGCGATCGGCAAGGGTGAACACGTCCAGCAGGTCGTGGGTGACCAGGATCGCCGCGCAGCCCAAGCGGGTGATGACGTTGCGCAACACCGCCCGGATCGCGGCGGCCGCGGCGACGTCGAGGCCGGCGAGCGGTTCGTCGAGCAGCAACACGTCGGGTTCGGCCGCCAGCGCCCGCGCGATGGCGACGCGCTGGGCCTGTCCACCGGAAAGCTGTCGCGGTTTTCGGTCGGCGAAGCGCTCGGCATCCACCTCACGCAGCCAGCGCAGCGCCGTCGCCGTCTGGGCGGCGCGCGCCGGGCGTAGCCTCGGGCGCCGGCTGCGCGGTCCGAACGCGACGTTTGCGGCGACGCTCAGGTGCGGAAACAGCAACGCGTCCTGTAGCAGCAGCCCCACCCTGCGGTCACACGTCGCCACGTCGATCCCGGCCGCGGTGTCGGTCAGATCCCGGTTCCCCAGCCGCACCAACCCGTCATCGGGACGCAGCAGCCCGGCGATGACATGTAGCAGTGTCGATTTGCCGGCGCCATTCGCCCCGAGCACCGCGAGCACCTCGCCCGCGGCCACGGAGAATTCCACGTCCACATGGCGGTCCGCGACGACCGCGCGCAGCTGCAATTCGCTCATGGTTACCCGGTGTCGTTTCCGGCTAGCCGGCGAGTGCCCAGGCCCACCACCACCAGGGCCGCCACCACGACCAGCAGGATCGACAGCGCCACAGCGGCATTGGCGTCGGTCACGCGTTGCAGGTAGATCTCCAGCGGCAGCGTGCGGGTCACCCCCTGCCGGGACCCCGCAAACGTCAGCGTGGCGCCGAACTCGCCCAGCGAGCGGGCGAAGGCCAACACCGCCCCCGACATCAGGCCCGGCAACAGCAGCGGCAGGGTGACGCGCCACCAGACGACGCTCGGAGGGGCCCCCAGCGTCGCGGCCACCACCTCGAAATCGGCGCCCGCGGTGCGCGCTGCGCCCTCCAAAGAAATCACCAGGAACGGCAGCGAGACGAAGGTCTGTGCGAGTACCACGGCGGTGGTGCTGAACGCGATGCTGACACCGGCGGCTTCGAGGTAGCGCCCGAGTAAACCGAGCCGGCCGAACGCGTAGAGCAGCGCGATTCCGCCCACCACCGGCGGCAACACCAGGGGCAGCAGAATCAGGGGCCGAAGCAACCGGATTATTCGTGCGGTGCTGCGGGCCAGCACCAGCGCCATCGGCACCCCCAGCGCCACGCACAGCACGGTGCTGGCGGCGGCGGTCTTCAGGCTCAGGAACAACGCCGTACTTGACGACGAGCTGGTGATCAGCGACCAGAAGTGCGGCCAATCGACCTTGACCGCGATGGCCACCAGCGGCAGCACCACGAAGAGGGTCCCAACCGCCGCCGGGACATACACCCACCGGGGCAGATGCGTCGGCCGGTGCATCCGCGGCCTCAGGGCTTCGCGAAGCCGGCCTGGGCCAGGATCCGCCCCCCGGTCGGTGACGTCACCAGGTCGACGAACTTCTGCGCTTGCGCGGCCAGCGGCGCCTTCTTGAGCACCCCGATGGGATAGACGTTCACCGCCCCGGCGGCTTCTGGGAAGTTCACGGTCGCGACCTTGTTGCCGGCGGACTTGGCGTCGGTGACATATACCAGCGCGGCGTCGGCCTGGCCGCTGGTGACCTTGTTGAGGGCATCCGTCACGTTGAGTTCCTCGCTGACCGGGTTGAGGCGCACCCCGGTGCTGTCCTCGATGCGCTGGGTCGCGGCCCCGCACGGCACCGGTTGCTGACAGATCACCACGCTGAGGCCCGGCCGCGCCAGGTCGGCGAACGAGCTGACCGCCTTCGGGTCACCCGGGGCGGTGACGATGACCAACGTGTTCGATGCGAAGTTCGTCGGGGTGCCGGTCAACAAGCCGGCCTTGCTGACCTTGTCCATCTGGGCCGTGTCCGCCGAGGCGAAAACGTCCGCGATCGCGCCCTGTGTCAACTGAGTGGCCAGGTCGGACGAACCGGCGAACTCGAAGTCCACGGTGACGCCGGGATTTTGGTTCTTGAACTGCTGGCTGATCTCGGTGAACGCCGGCTTGAGGGATGCCGCGGCGAACACCATGACCTTGCCGGATGCCGGTGCGGTCTGCGACGGGGATGACTTCGGACCGCACCCGATCAGTCCCGCCGTCAGCACTGCCGAAACCACAGCGGTGAGGATCCCGATCCGGCGCATGGATGAACCCTAGCCCGCCGATGATGCGGCGGCCTCGGCGGTTGAATCGCCGCAAGAAAGTAGCGACCAAATAGTTACCCAAACGAGCCGCGCGTCGCACTGGGTAAAGTTTCGCCGACTAGCTACTGTCCAGTAACATGTGTCGGACCGATGCCATAACGCGTGAACACGAGGAGGTCATGGCATGGAGGTGCTGGTTACCGGCGGAGACACGGACCTGGGGCGCACGGTAGCCGAGGGCTTCCGCGATGACGGCCACAAAGTGACCCTCGTGGGAGCGCGCAAAAGCGAGCTGGAGATCGCCGCCAAGGAGCTCGAGGTCGACGCGATCGTCTGCGACACCACCGACCCGGTCAGCCTCGAAGAGGCCCGTCCCCTGTTCCCGCACCATCTGGACACCATCGTCAACGTGCCGGCACCCACCTGGGACGCCGGAGACCCGCGCACCTATTCGATCGCCGATACGGCCAACGCCTGGCGCAACGCCCTTGACGCGACGGTGCTTTCGGCGGTGTTGACCGTGCAGGCCGTGGGCGACCACCTGCGCTCGGGCGGCTCCATCATCACCGTGGTGCCCGAGAACCCGCCGGCGGGAAGCGCCGACGCCGCGATCAAGGCGACCTTGTCGAACTGGACCGCGGGCCAGGCGGGCATTTTCGGCACGCGCGGAATCACGGTCAACGTCATCGCGAGTGGCCGCAGCGCCGAGGCCGGCTACGACGGGCTCTCCCGCACGCCTGCGCCGGTGGCCGCCGAGGCCGCCCGATTGGCGTTGTTCTTGACCACCCCGGCGGCTCGCCACATCACCGGCCAGACCTTGCACGTGAGCCACGGCGCGCTCGCTCGTTTCGCCTGAGGCGTAGCGCGCACCCTTCTCCCGCGCCGGGCCGATCGCTACGGTGATTCTCGTGGCTATTCGACTCGGTCTGCAGATCCCCAATTTCTCCTACGGCACCGGGGTGGAGCAACTGTTCCCCACCGTCATCGCCCAAGCCCGCGAAGCCGAATCCGCCGGATTCGATTCGGTTTTCGTGATGGACCACTTCTACCAACTGCCGATGCTGGGATCGCCCGACCAGCCGATGCTGGAGGCCTACACTGCCCTGGGGGCGCTGGCCACTGCCACCGAGCGGGTGCAGCTGGGCACTTTGGTGACCGGCAATTCGTACCGAAACCCGAGCCTGCTCGCGAAGACCATCACCACACTGGACGTGGTGAGCCAGGGCCGCGCGATTCTGGGGATGGGCACCGGATGGTTTCAGCTCGAGCACGATCAGCTCGGCTTCGAATTCGGCACCTTCACCGATCGGTTCAACCGGCTCGACGAAGCCCTGCAGATCATCCTGCCGATGATCAAGGGCGAGCGGGCCACCTTCTCGGGCAAGTGGTACCGAACCAGCGAGGCGTTCGCCAATCCCCGCTTCCGGGAACACATTCCGCTGATGATCGGCGGCAGCGGCGAAAAGAAGACAATCCCGCTCGCCGCACGGCATTTCGACCACCTCAACGTGATCGCCGGTTTCGACGAGCTGCCGCGCAAGCTGGACGCGGTGCGCCGGTCCTGCGAAGAGGTGGGCCGCGACCCCGCCACCCTGGAAACCAGCACACTGACCACCGTGATGATCGACGAAAACGCGAGCCTCGATCAGATCCCCGCCGAGATGACGCAGCGGATGGTGGTCGGCACGCCGGATTCGGTCGCCGATCAGCTCAAGACCAAAGTGATCGATGCGGGCGTCGACGGCGTGATCATCAATCTGCCCTTCTACACACCCGGCGTCATCGAGGCGGCCGGCGAGGCGTTGCGCCCGCTCGTGGGCCTGTAGACGGTCGTGTGAAGTCGCGGATCGGCCATAGCGCGGTAATACTTCCGTGTAGCAGCGTTCACCTGTGCCACAACGGCGCAGCGCAGAAGCAAAGGGCCGGGACCGCCATGAAGAATGCAGCCTTGGTGGCGATCGCGGTAGGCGTGGCGTTGGTCCCGGCTCCCATCGCGCTCGCCGACAACGATTGGATCGCCATGGCGATATCGGACTCCACCGGCCGCATCAACATCGCCGACGGAGCATCCAGCCAGGGCGCGGCCGAGAAGGCGGTGATGGAGACGTGCCGCAAGACCATCAGCGACTGCCGTCTGCTGGCCAGCGGGCAGGGCGGGTGCATGGCCCTGGTCCTGAACGCGGCCAAATCCAGGTACTTCGGTGGCTGGGGTCCCACGCGCGAAGAAGCGGAGGCGGCGGCCCTGGGGCGCGCCCCCGGCGGAACGGTGCAGCCAGGCCACGATCACTGCGCGGGAGAAGGCTCCAGTCAGTGACGTCGGCGTCGCGTCGATAGGCTGATAACTGCGCCACAACGACCGCCGCCCACCAGGTATTTCACTTGCGCACCACCGTTAGTGTTGCAAACAACACATGCGTATCAGCTAGGTCTCTGGGTATCCGCGTTACTAGCGTGGTGGTTAATTGCAGTCGCGCGTCCAGAAGCCCCCGTCAGGAGCAGCTGAAACATGAGCCCCCAGCCAGAAATCCCAGCTGGACCGGAGCGCCGTCACCAGGTCGTCATCATCGGCTCCGGATTCGGTGGACTCAACGCGGCAAAGAAACTCAAGCACGCTAACGTCGACATCAAACTGATCGCCCGCACCACCCATCACTTGTTCCAGCCCCTGCTGTACCAGGTGGCGACGGGCATTGTGTCCGAAGGCGATATCGCGCCGCCCACCCGTGTCGTCCTGCGCCGCCAGCGCAATGTTCAGGTGCTGCTCGGTGACGTCACGCACATCGACCTGGAGGGCAAGTTCGTGGTGTCCGACTTGCTCGGGCATACCTACGACACTCCCTACGACAGCTTGATCATCGCCGCCGGCGCCGGCCAGTCGTATTTCGGCAACGATCATTTCGCCGAGTTCGCACCCGGCATGAAGTCGATCGACGATGCACTCGAGGTGCGCGGCCGGATCCTGAGCGCGTTCGAGCAGGCCGAGCGGTCTCGCGACCCGGAGCGCCGCGCCAAGCTGCTGACGTTCACCGTGATCGGGGCGGGCCCCACCGGCGTCGAAATGGCCGGGCAGATCGCGGAATTGGCGTCCTACACGCTGAAGGGCTCCTTCCGGCACATCGACTCGACGAGAGCGCGGGTGATCCTGCTCGACGCCGCGCCCGCCGTGCTGCCACCGTTCGGCGACAAGCTGGGTCAGCGCGCGGCGGCCCGGCTGGAGAAGATGGGCGTGGAGATCCAATTGGGCGCGATGGTGACCGACGTCGACCGCAACGGAATCACCGTCAAGGATTCCGACGGCACGGTCCGGCGCATCGAATCGGCCTGCAAGGTCTGGTCCGCCGGAGTGGCAGCCAGCCCGCTGGGCCGGGATCTAGCCGATCAGTCGTCCGTCGAGCTGGACCGGGCCGGCCGGGTCAAGGTGCTGCCGGACCTGTCCGTCCCCGGTCACCCGAACGTATTCGTCATCGGCGACCTGGCCGCCGTTGAAGGCGTGCCGGGAGTGGCCCAGGGTGCCATCCAGGGCGCCAAGTACGTCGCGAGCGCCATCAAGGCCGAGCTCGGTGGCGCCAACCCGGCCGAACGGGAGCCGTTCCAGTACTTCGACAAGGGCTCGATGGCCACGGTGTCGCGGTTCTCCGCGGTCGCCAAGATCGGGCCGGTCGAGTTCAGCGGCCTGTTCGCCTGGTTCGCGTGGCTGGTGCTGCACCTGGTCTACCTGGTCGGCTTCAAGACCAAGATCAGCACGCTGCTGTCCTGGACGGTCACGTTCCTGAGCACTCGGCGCGGCCAGCTCACCATCACCGAGCAGCAGGCATTCGCCCGCACCCGGCTGGAACAGTTGGCCGTGCTCGCGGCCGAGACCAAACGGCCGGCGGCAGGCGGGCCAGCTAGCCCGCCCCAGTCCTCTTCCAATGAGGTTGCCGGACAGCGTATTCCATCGAAGACCGGTTACCGCGGCGCCGATCAGGCTTCGCGAATCTCGAGATTCTGCAGTCGCACCTGACCACGGGCGACGACCCGGTCGTCGCCGTCGGTGATGGTGACCAGCCACAATTGCTGGCTTCGGCCGCGGTGGATGGGCTCGACGGTGCCGTACACCATTCCCGAGCCGATGGAACGCAGGAAGTCGGTGTTGTTGTTGACGCCCACCACATTTCCGCCGCCGCGAGTGGCCAGCCAGGTGTAGGCGGCCACACTGGCCATGCTCTCGATCATCGAGCAGTAAACGCCGCCGTGAACCAAACCCATCGGCTGCAACAGCTTGGGCGTCACCTCGAGCTGTGCGCGAGCCCCGTCGGGGCTGAGTTCGGTGAATTGCAGCCCAATCTCGCGATCGAAGGGTGCGGCGAAGTCCGGCGGGAGGATCGTTTTCTGCGACTCTGGCACGTCCATGTGTCTACACCATGGCCCCGGCGAGCAGGGCCGGCGGCGGAAGCTGGTGGGAAAACGGCGGAGCCCCGTGCCTTGTGGGCACGGGGCTCGCCGATCGAGTGGACCGGGGGTCGCTGCAGCCCTCAGGACACTCACACGGTCCGTATCGCTCGACCCGATCAGCATAGGCAAGGCTGCCCTAACTTTGCAAGCGTTATGCTGCTCTTCGTCCGCGGTGGGAGCGCACGACTACCGGCACAGTGATTTGTCAGGCTTCCGTACGACCGTCGGTAGTAAGCCGGAGTAGTCTTGATTCGACGCTCAGGAGATGAACGAACTATGGCCAAACTGACACGGCTGGGGGATCTGGAACGGGCCGTTATGGACCACCTATGGTCCATGCCCGAGCCTCAGACCGTTCGCCAGGTCCATGAGGCATTGTCGGCACAGCGCGACCTGGCCTACACGACGATCATGACCGTGCTGCAGCGGTTGGCTAAGAAGAACCTCGTTTCCCAGATCCGCGACGACCGGGCACACCGGTACGCACCCGTGCACGGGCGTGACGAACTGGTCGCCGGGCTGATGGTGGATGCGCTGGCCCAGGCCGAAGATCCCGGCGGCAGGCAGGCTGCGCTGGTGCACTTCGTCGAACGTGTCGGCGCCGACGAGGCGGAGGCGCTGCGGCGCGCACTTGCCGAACTGGAAGCCAATCAGCGCAAGAACTCGACATCTGCTGGCGCTGGCCCGGAGGGCTGAGGGACACTAACAGTGTGTCCGCGCTGGCTTTCACCATTATCGCGGTGCTACTGACCGGCCCGGTGCCGGCTATGTTGGCACGCGCGCGCTGGCCGCTGCGCGCCCCGCGCGCGGCAATGGTGCTCTGGCAAGCTGTTGCGCTGGCCGCGGTCCTATCGGCATTCAGCGCAGGCATCGCGATCGCCACCCGGTTGCTTGTGCCCGGCCGCGACGGCCGGCCCACGACCAGCGTCGTCGGCGCCGCCGACCGCCTCGGCTGGCCGCTGTGGACGCTCTACGTCAGCGTTTTCGCCCTGACCGTCCTGGTCGGTGCCCGGCTGATGGTCGCGGTCATCCGGGTGGCCATCGCCAACCGGAAGCGGCGGGCCCACCACCGGATGGTGGTCGACCTGGTCGGAGTCGGCCATGGCGCGGCGAAATCCCAGGCCTGCGCCCGCACCCGCGACCTTCGCGTGCTGGAGGTCTCCCAACCGCTCGCCTACTGCCTGCCCGGCGTGCGCAGCCGCGTGGTGGTCAGCGAGGGGACGCTGAGCACGCTCGCGGACCCCGAAGTCGAGGCGATCCTCACGCACGAGCGCGCCCATCTGCGGGCGCGACATGACCTGGTGCTGGAGGCTTTCACCGCCGTGCACGCGGCGTTCCCGCGGCTGGTCCGCAGCGCCAACGCGCTCGGCGCGGTCCAGCTTCTGGTCGAGCTGCTCGCCGACGACGCGGCGGTCCGTGCCGCGGGTCGCGCTCCCCTGGCCCGGGCGCTGGTCGCATGCGCATCGGGGCGGACCCCGTCGGGCGCGCTCGCGGCAGGCGGCCCCAGTACGGTGCTGAGGGTGCGCCGGCTGGGCGGACGCGGCAACAGCCCGCTGTTGTCTGCCGCCGCATACCTGGCCGCGGCGGTGATATTCGTCGGGCCCACGGTCGCGCTGGCCGTCCCGTGGCTCACCGAACTGGAACGCTTGTTCAACCTCTGACGCCGCCGAGAGCCGATCACCCCGGGCGCTCAACTGTTCGCTGTGCCACAGTGGCACCGAAAGCTTTTCGGACAAGTTCTCCTAATTGAGAGGCGAAATGATGAGTTCGTCGGATGCGAAGACCGGCACCGCGCAGATCGGCGTCACGGGACTGGCCGTGATGGGTTCCAACATCGCCCGTAACTTCGCCCGGCACGGCTACACCGTGGCGTTGCACAACCGCTCGATCGCCAAAACCGATGCGCTGCTCGAAGAGCACGGCGACGAGGGTACGTTCGTGCGCTCGGAAACCATTGCGGAATTCCTGGACGCGCTGGAGAAGCCGCGTCGGGTGCTGATCATGGTCAAGGCCGGCGACCCCACCGATGCCGTCATCAACGAGCTCGCCGACGCGATGGAAGAAGGCGACATCATCATCGACGGCGGCAACGCCCTGTACACCGACACCATCCGCCGGGAGAAGGCGATGCGCGAACGGGGCCTGCACTTCGTCGGCGCCGGCATCTCCGGTGGCGAGGAGGGAGCGCTCAACGGGCCGTCGATCATGCCGGGCGGCCCCGCGGAGTCCTACACATCGCTGGGCCCGCTGCTCGAAGAGATCTCCGCCCACGTCGACGGCGTGCCATGCTGCACCCACATCGGCCCCGACGGCGCGGGCCACTTCGTCAAGATGGTGCACAACGGCATCGAGTACTCCGATATGCAGCTCATCGGCGAGGCCTACCAGTTGTTGCGCGACGGCCTGGGCAAGACCGCACCCGAGATCGCCGACGTGTTCGCCGAGTGGAACAAGGGCGACCTGGACAGCTTCCTGATCGAGATCACCGCCGAGGTGCTGCGCCAGACCGACGCCAAGACCGGCAAGCCGCTGGTCGACCTCATCCTCGACGAGGCCGAGCAGAAGGGCACCGGACGCTGGACCGTGAAGTCGGCACTCGATCTCGGTGTGCCGGTGACCGGTATCGCCGAGGCGGTGTTCGCCCGTGCCCTGTCCGGCTCGGTCGCCCAGCGCAAGGCCACCACCGGCCTCGCCTCCGGCAAACTGGGCGAGAAGCCAAGCGACGCAACACAGTTCATCGACGACGTGAGCAAGGCGTTGTACGCCTCGAAGATCATCGCCTACGCCCAGGGTTTCAACCAGATCCAGGCGGGCAGCGCCGAGTACGACTGGGGAATCACCCCGGGCGACATGGCGACGATCTGGCGCGGCGGCTGCATCATCCGCGCGAAGTTCCTCAACCGGATCAAGGAGGCGTTCGACGCCGACGCCGACCTGCCGAGCCTGGTCGTCGCGCCCTACTTCCGCAGCGCCATCGAGGAATCCATCGACAGCTGGCGCCGGGTCGTGGTGAAGGCCACCGAACTCGGCATTCCGATCCCCGGCTTCGCCTCGGCCCTGTCCTACTACGACGCGCTGCGCACCGAGCGACTGCCCGCAGCGCTCACCCAGGGCCTGCGCGACTTCTTCGGCGCACACACCTACGGCCGGATCGACGACGACCCGGAGAAGCGCTTCCACACACTGTGGAGCGGCGATCGCACCGAAGTGCCCGCGTAGCCGGGCAACACCAGAGGGCATAAAGGGGGCTTGAGTTGGCGGGGAGACTGCGATGAGGTTTCTCGACGGGCACAGGCCCGCATACGATTTGACCTACAACGACGTGTTCGTGATGCCGAACCGCTCAGAGGTCGCGTCCCGCTTTGACGTCGACCTGTCCACCAGTGACGGCTCGGGCACGACGATCCCGGTCATCGTCGCCAACATGACCGCGGTGGCGGGGCGCCGGATGGCCGAAACCATCGCGCGTCGCGGCGGGCTGGTGATCTTGCCGCAGGATCTGCCGATCACCGCGGTGCAGCAGACGGTGGAGTTCGTCAAGAGCCGCGACCTGGTGCTCGACACGCCGGTGGTGCTCGGGCCCGACGACTCGGTGTCCGACGCGACTGCACTGATCCACAAGCGTGCCCACGGTGTCGCCGTGGTCACCTTCGAGGGCCGTCCCCTCGGTCTGGTGAGCGAATCCTCGTGCCTGGGCGTGGATCGCTTCACCCGGGTGCGCGACGTCGCGATCACCGACTTCGTCACGGCCCCGGTGGGAACCGAGCCCCGCAAGGTGTTCGATCTGCTCGAGCAGTCAGCGATCGGCGTCGCCGTCATGACGAATGCCGACGGAACGCTGGCCGGCGTGCTGACCCGCACCGGTGCCATCCGCGCGGGCCTGTACACCCCGGCAGTCGACGCGCGGGGCCGGCTGCGCGTCGGTGCGGCCGTCGGCATCAACGGCGACGTCGGGGCCAAGGCGCGATCGCTGGTCGAGGCCGGCATCGACCTGTTGGTCATCGACACCGCGCACGGGCATCAGGTGAAGACCATGGAGGCGATCCGGATGGTCGCGGCGCTGCGGCTGGGTGTGCCGCTGGCCGCCGGCAACGTGGTCTCGGCGGAGGGTACCCGCGATCTGCTGGGCGCCGGCGCCAATATCGTCAAGGTCGGCGTCGGCCCGGGCGCGATGTGCACCACCAGAATGATGACCGGCGTAGGCCGCCCCCAGTTCTCCGCCGTCGTTGAATGTGCATCGGCGGCAAGGGAATTGGGCGGACACGTGTGGGCCGACGGCGGGATTCGGCATCCGCGCGACGTGGCGCTCGCGCTGGCCGCCGGGGCGTCCAACGTGATGATCGGCTCGTGGTTCGCCGGCACGTACGAGTCGCCCGGGGACCTGATGCGCGACCGCGACGACCAGCCGTACAAGGAGAGCTACGGCATGGCCTCCAAGCGGGCGGTGGTCGCGCGCAGCGGCGCGGAAACCGCCTTCGATCGAGCCCGCAAGGCGTTGTTCGAGGAAGGCATCTCGACATCCCGGATGGGGCTGGATCCGGCCCGTGGCGGCGTCGAGGATTTGCTCGACCACATCACCTCGGGCGTGCGCAGCACCTGCACCTATGTCGGCGCCGCGGACCTGGCGCAGCTGTACGAGCGGGTCGTGGTCGGGGTGCAGTCGACCGCGGGTTTCGCCGAGGGGCATCCGCTGCCGCAGGGCTGGTGACCGCCGACCGGCGTGGCCCGGGCCCGGCGCCGGCGCGCGGGCTAGCATAAGACAGCAAAGACGGAAGCAACCGCGACCACTCCACCACCGGGCAGCGAAAGGATCGACGTGCCGCAGGCACCCGTGCCAGCCATCGGCTCGCGGGCGCACGGGCCGTCAGACGAATCGCCCGGTGGGGAGCCTCCTCCGGGGCCCTCTCTGCTCAGCGAAACCGATAACCCGGCCGGCTGGCGGCGCCGCCCATGAACGTCACCGTCACCGTTGTCAGCATCGTGGCGATCGCGGTGCTCATCTTCGGCAACGCAGTTTTCGTCGCCGCGGAGTTCTCGCTGACCACGTTGGACCGCAGCGCCGTCGAGGCGAACGCCCGCGGCGGTGGGCGCCGCGACCGCTGGATTCGCCGCGCCCACCACCGGCTGTCGTTTCAGCTGTCGGGTGCACAGTTGGGCATCTCGATCACCACGCTGGCGGCCGGTTACCTGACCGATCCGATGGTGGGAGACTTGCCGCACCCGTGGCTGGATGCCATTGGCGTACCCGACAAGGTCGGTGACGCCGTCATGGCCTTCCTCGTGTTGGTGATCGTGACGTCGATGTCGATGGTGTTCGGCGAGCTCGTCCCCAAATATTTGGCGGTGGCGCGTCCGTTGTCGACGGCCCGCACCGTCGTGAGCGCCCAGATGTTGTTCTCGCTCCTGCTCACTCCGGCGATCCGGCTGACCAACGGGGCCGCGAACTGGATCGTGCGCCGGCTCGGCGTTGAACCGGCCGAAGAGCTGCGGTCCGCTCGATCCCCGCAAGAGCTGATGTCGCTGGTGCGCTCGTCGGCGCGCAGTGGCGCCCTGGACGCCGCCACGGCCGCCCTGGTGCGGCGATCGCTACAGTTCGGCGCCCTGAGCGCCGAGGAGCTGATGACACCCCGGTCCAAGATCGTGGCGCTGCAGACCGACGATACGGTCGCGGACCTGGTGTCCGCGGCCGCCGAGTCCGGATTCTCCCGCTTCCCCATCGTCGACGGCGACCTCGACGAGACGGTCGGCATCGTGCACGTCAAGCAGGTGTTCGCCATCCCGCGCAACGAACGCGGCCGCACCAGGCTGATCACGGTGGCCCAACCCGTCCCGAAGGTGCCGTCAACGCTGGACGGCGACGCGGTGATGGCCGAGATCCGGGCCAACAACCTGCAGACCGCGTTGGTCGTCGACGAATACGGCGGCACCGCCGGCATGGTGACCGTCGAGGACCTGATCGAAGAGATCGTCGGCGACGTCCGCGACGAGCACGACGACGCGACTCCGGACGTGGTGCCCGCCGGCACCGGCTGGCGGGTGTCGGGCCTGCTGCGCATCGACGAGGTGGCCACCGCCATCGGTTTCCGGGCGCCCGAAGGCCCGTATGAGACCATCGGCGGGCTGGTGCTGCGCGAGATCGGTCACATTCCGGTGGCCGGGGACACGGTCACGCTGCCCGCGTTGGATTCGGACGGCTTGCTGGACGCGGTGACGCGTTGGCAGGCAACGGTGATCCGGATGGACGGACGCAGGATCGACCTGGTCGAACTCGTCGAACTGAGCAGTCACGGTGAAATCCCCGCGGTGGGGGCACGCCGATGAGCGACACCTTGGGCCTGGCGCTGGCCTGCGTGCTGATCGGGGTGAACGCGTTCTTCGTCGGCGCGGAGTTCTCGCTGATCTCGGCGCGCCGCGACCGCCTCGAGGCCCTGGCCGAGCAGGGCAGGGCGGCCGCGGTCACGGTGATACGCGCCGGTGAGCAGCTGCCCTCCATGCTGGCCGGTGCCCAATTGGGCGTGACGGCCGCGTCGCTGCTGCTCGGGCGGATCGGCGAGTCGGCTGTGTCCAACGTGCTGCGAACGGCGTTGGGGCTCACCGGAATTCACCCGACACTGCTGCACACGCTGTCGTTCGCGATCGCGCTGGCCATCGTGGTGACACTGCACGTGTTGCTGGGCGAGATGGTGCCGAAGAACATCGCACTGGCCGGCCCCGAGCGCACCGCGATGCTGCTGGTCCCGCCCTATCTGGCCTATGTGCGGGCCGTCCGGCCGTTCATCGTGTTCTACAACAAGTGCGCCAGTGCGGTGGTGCGCGCGTTCGGCGTCGAACCCAAGGACGAACTGGAGATCACAGTCTCACCCGTCGAGCTCAGCGAGATGATCGCCGAATCGGAATCCGAAGGCCTGCTGGACCGGGAGGAACGCACCCGGCTGACCCGGGCGCTGCAAATACGCCACCGCGTAGTCGGTGACGTCGCGGTCCCCCTCGCCAGCGTGCATGCGGTACCGGTCGCCGCGGCGGGCTCGGGCCCGACGGTCGGGGCTGTCGAGCAAGCGCTGGCCCGGACCGGTTACTCCCGATTCCCGGTGGCGAGCGTCGGCGGCGCCTTCCTCGGATACCTGCACATCAAGGACGTGCTGACGCTGGGCGACGATCCGCGGACTGTGATCGATCTGGCGAAGGTGCGGCCGCTGCCGCGGCTGTCGCGATCACTGCCCCTGGCCGACGCCCTGTCGCGGATGCGGCGCAGCAACAGCCATCTGGCCCTGGTGACCGACGAAACCGGAGGCGTGGTGGCCATGGTGGCGATGGAAGACCTGGTTGAAGACCTGGTCGGCACCATGCGGGAGGCGTAGGACACTGGCCGGCCGGGTCGACTGCGCGCAGCCCGTATGATCTTCACGGCTACCAGTTAAGAAAGTGCTGGAGGGCGCAGCACCGTCTGCACGCGGAACATGCGTTGCTGGAAATACATCCCGGTGCTCGCCCGCAGCGTCGTTCTTGGGGCTGCCAGCGCGGCCTGACCTGCTGTGGCGGATCGTGCGGATAACGCTCACGAGGCTGCGCTCGGTAGGCTTATGACATTGCCAATCTGGCCCGACGATGGTCCGGTGCGGCCCGTGATGGAGGAGAATCATGACTGATCGCGTGTCGGCGGGGAACTTGCGCGTCGCCCGAGTGCTCTATGACTTCGTGAACAACGAGGCCTTGCCCGGCACCGACATCGATCCGGACAGCTTCTGGGCGGGCGTCGACAAGGTGGTCACGGACCTCAGCCCCAAGAACCAGGATTTGCTGCGCCGGCGTGACGAGCTGCAGGCACAGATCGACAAGTGGCATCGCCAGCGAGTCATCGAGCCGCTCGACATCGAGGCGTACCGCGAGTTCCTCGCCGAAATCGGTTACCTGCTACCCGAACCCGCGGACTTCACCATCACGACCTCCGGTGTGGACGACGAGATCACCACGACCGCCGGCCCGCAGCTGGTGGTGCCGGTGCTGAACGCGCGGTTCGCGCTGAACGCCGCCAACGCGCGCTGGGGCTCGCTCTATGACGCCCTCTATGGCACCGACGTCATCCCCGAGAGCGACGGCGCCGAGAAGGGCACTAGCTACAACAAGGTCCGCGGCGACAAGGTGATCGCCTACGCGCGCAAGTTCCTCGACGAGGCCGTGCCGCTGGAATCCGGGTCATGGGCCGACGCCACGGGGCTCAGTGTCGAGGACGGCCAGCTCAAGATCGCGACGGGCGACGGCTCCGTCGGCCTGGCCGACGCGAAGCAGTTCGCCGGCTACAGCGGTGAGCTCGGCTCCCCCAACTGGTCGGTGTTGCTGGCCAACCACGGCCTGCACATCGAGATCCTGATCGACCCGCAATCACCGGTCGGCAAGACCGACTCCGCGGGCATCAAGGACGTGGTCCTCGAGTCGGCCATCACCACGATCATGGACTTCGAGGACTCGGTGGCCGCCGTCGACGCCGACGACAAGGTGCTCGGCTACCGCAACTGGCTCGGGCTGAACAAGGGCGACCTGTCCGAAGAGGTCAACAAGGACGGCAAGACCTTCACCCGGGTGCTCAACGAGGACCGCACCTACACCACACCCGACGGCGAGGGCGAGTTGACGTTGCCCGGCCGCAGCCTGCTGTTCGTCCGCAACGTCGGTCACCTGATGACCAACGACGCGATCGTCGACGCCGAGGGTAACGAGGTGTTTGAGGGCATCATGGATGCCCTGTTCACCGGCCTGACCGCGATCCACGGCCTGAAGACCGGCGACGCGAACGGGCCACTGGCCAACAGCCGCACGGGGTCCATCTACATCGTCAAGCCCAAGATGCACGGCCCCGACGAGGTCGCCTACACCTGCGAGCTGTTCAGCCGGGTCGAGGACGTCCTCGGCCTGCCCCAGGGCACCCTCAAGGTCGGCATCATGGATGAGGAACGGCGCACCACCGTCAACCTCAAGGCGTGCATCAAGGCCGCCGCCGACCGCGTCGTGTTCATCAACACCGGCTTCCTGGACCGCACCGGCGACGAGATCCACACCTCGATGGAGGCCGGGCCGATGATCCGCAAGGGCGCGATGAAGAGCACCGCGTGGATCAAGGCCTATGAGGACGCCAACGTCGACATCGGCCTGGCGGCCGGCTTCAAGGGCAAGGCCCAGATCGGTAAGGGTATGTGGGCAATGACCGAGCTGATGGCCGACATGGTCGAGCAGAAGATCGGCCAGCCGAAGGCGGGCGCGACCACCGCGTGGGTGCCGTCGCCGACGGCGGCCACCCTGCACGCGATGCACTACCACTACGTCGATGTGGGCGCCGTGCAGGAGGAGCTCGCCGGCAAGAAGCGCACCAAGATCGAGGAGTTGCTGACCATTCCGCTGGCCAAGGAACTGGCCTGGGCTCCAGAGGAGATCCGCGAGGAGGTCGACAACAACTGCCAGTCCATTCTGGGCTACGTGGTGCGCTGGGTCGCGCAGGGCGTCGGCTGCTCGAAGGTGCCCGACATTCACGATGTGGCACTCATGGAAGACCGTGCCACGCTGCGCATTTCGAGCCAGCTGCTGGCCAACTGGCTGCGCCACGGCGTGATCACCGAGGAGGACGTGCGGGCCAGCCTGGAGCGGATGGCCCCGCTGGTCGACGAGCAGAACGCCAAGGACGCGGCCTACAAGCCGATGGCTCCCGACTTCGACGACAGCATCGCGTTCCTGGCCGCCCAGGATCTGATCCTGACCGGTACGCAGCAACCCAACGGTTACACCGAGCCGATCCTGCATCGCCGCCGGCGTGAGGCCAAGGCACACGCCGCGCAGTCGAATTGAGCCTGCGCTCAAATCGGGTTCGAACGTGTAATAGTGCCGGCGATGACTAAAATCGGCGCCGAGTTAACGATGGATCGACGGAAAGGCCGCGGGCACTGCTATGGGTAGGCACAGTGCGCCCGACCCTGACGACTTCGTCGACGAGCCTTTTCACGACGATGTCGTCGACGAGCCGTCTCGAGGTGACGAGGCAGGATATCGCCGCCGGGATGCCGGCCACGACGAGGAGGCCGATCTCTACTCGGACGGGGGTGACTATTCGGACGAGGGTGACTACCACCGCGACGATCGTCGGCATCCCGATGACGAGGGCCTCGCGGCGGATGACGACGACCTCTACGCTGCCGAGGATTCATTCGTAGACGGCACCGCCGATGACTACCCGGAGTTTCCGTCCCGGCGCACGGCCCCGGCGAGTCCGGAGCCACCGGCCTCGTCGCCGTCGCTCTTCCGTGGCGGGCATCGTGGGCTGGCCGACCGGCTGGGCGGTCATCGCAGCGAGGCCGGCCGCCGCGGCGTCAGCATCGGCGTGATCGTGGCACTGGTCGCGGTCGTCGTCGTGGTGGGAGCGGTGATCCTGTGGAGCTTCTTCGGGGATGCGTTGTCCAAGCGCTCGCACACGGCGGCCGGGCGCTGTTCGGGAGGCCAGGAGACGGTGGCGGTCGTCGCCGACCCGTCGATCGCCGATTCCGTTCAGCAATTGGCCGAAAGCTACAACAAATCCGCCGGGCCGGTCGGCGACCACTGCATGGTGGTGAGCGTCAAGCCGGCCAACTCCGATGCCGTGCTGAACGGATTCATCGGCAAGTGGCCCGCGGAACTGGGCGGCCAGCCGGCGCTGTGGATTCCGAGCAGTTCGATCTCGGCCGCGCGGCTCGCCGGGGCGACGGCCCAAAAGACCGTCACCGAGAGCCATTCGCTGGTCACCTCGCCGGTGGTGCTGGCCATCCGCCCCCAACTCGCGCCGGCCCTGGCCAACCAGAACTGGGCCGCGCTGCCCGGCCTGCAAACCAACCCGAATGCCTTGGCCGGGTTGAACTTACCCGGCTGGGGCTCGCTGCGTTTGGCGCTGCCGATGACCGGCAACGGGGACGCATCGTTTCTGGCCGGCGAGGCGGTGGCCGCCGCCTCGGTACCGCCCGGCGCCCCGCCGACGCAAGGCACCGGCGCAGTGCGTAGCCTGCTGAGCGCACAACCGAAACTGGCCGACAACTCCCTGACCGAGGCGATGAACTCGCTGTTGAAGCCCGGTGACCCAGCAACCGCCCCCGTGCACGCGGTCGTCACCACCGAGCAGCAGCTGTTCCAGCGTGGTCAATCGTTGTCAGACGCCAAGGGCGCCTTGGGTTTCTGGCTTCCACCGGGGTCAGCGGCGGTGGCCGACTACCCCGCCGTCCTGCTCAGCGGCTCGTGGCTGAGCCGAGAGCAGGCGTCGGCCGCCAGCGAGTTCTCCCGCTTCATGCAGAAGTCGGAGCAGCTGGCCAAGCTGGCGAAGGCGGGCTTCCGCGTCAACGGGGTCACACCGCCCAGCAGCCCGGTCACGAACTTCCCGGCGCTGCCCGCCGCGCTGTCGGTGGGCGACGAGCCGCTGCGGGCCACCCTCGCCGAGGCGATGGCGAGCCCGTCGAGCGGGCAGGCCACGACCATCATGCTCGACCAGTCGATGCCCGCGCAGGAAGGCGGAAAATCCAGGCTGGCCAACGTGGTCGGGGCGTTACAGGACAAGATCAAAGCGCTGCCCCCCACCGCGGTCGTCGGCCTGTGGACGTTCGACGGGCACGAGGGCCGTTCGGAAGTGGCGAGCGGGCCGCTGTCGGACGCCGTCAACGGCCAGCCGCGTTCGGCGGCACTGGCCGCCGCCCTGGACAAGCAATACTCGTCGGGCGGCGGTGCGGTGTCATTCACCACACTGCGGATGCTATATCAGGATATGCAAACCAATTACCATGCCGGCCAAACGAATTCGATTTTATTGATCACCGCCGGTCCGCACACCGACCAAACGCTGGACGGGCCGGGGCTGCAGGACTTCATCCGTAAGAGCGCTGATCCGGCCAAGCCGATCGCGGTGAATGTCATCGATTTCGGAGCCGACTCCGACCGGGCGACCTGGGAAGCGGTCTCCCAACTCAGTGGCGGTAGTTATCAAAACCTCGCGACGTCGGCGTCCCCCGACCTCGCCGCGGCGGTCAACACCTTTCTGAGCTGACGGCGTTCGCAGGCCTCGCTGCGGCCCTGAAACGACACACCCGGGGCAGCTCGACCGGCGGGACCGGTCAGGCAAAGGCCTCCACCGGCGGGCACGAGCAGACCAGATTGCGATCGCCGTAGGCGCCGTCGATGCGACGCACCGGCGGCCACACCTTGGGCCGAAACTCCTTACCCAGCGGATAGGCGGCCTGCTCCCGGGTGTAAGGGTGGTCCCAGTCGCCGATCACCAGGCACTCGGCCGTGTGCGGCGCGCCCCGCAACGGGTTGTCGTCGGCGGGCCACTCCCCCGCGCCAACCCGATCGATCTCGCCGCGGATGGCGATCATGGCGTCGCAGAACGCGTCGACTTCGGTCAGGGTCTCGCTCTCGGTGGGCTCCACCATCAGCGTGCCCGCCACCGGAAAACTCATCGTCGGAGCATGAAAACCGTAGTCCGCCAAGCGCTTTGCCACATCGTCAACGGTGACTCCGGTGGACTTGGTGATGCCCCGCAGGTCCAGGATGCATTCGTGGGCGACCATGCCGTTCTCGCCGGTGTAGAGCACCGGGAAGTACTCGTCGAGGCGCCGCGCGATGTAATTGGCCGATGTGATCGCCGTCAGCGATGCCGCGCGCAAGCCCTCGGCGCCCATCATCCTGATGTAGGCCCAGCTGATCGGGAGGATCGAGGCCGAGCCGTAGGGCGCCGCCGACACCGGGTGGCCGCCGGGAAGCTCGGGGGCGTGCGGATGTCCCGGGAGGAACGGCGCCAGAT
Organism: Mycobacterium sp. NGS58; assembly: GCF_059812385.1. Classification (NCBI taxonomy): domain Bacteria; kingdom Bacillati; phylum Actinomycetota; class Actinomycetes; order Mycobacteriales; family Mycobacteriaceae; genus Mycobacterium; species Mycobacterium sp. NGS58. Next base: position 26,715 of record NZ_JCALCO010000031.1, read on the forward strand.
GCGAGCGCACCGCTACCGGCCCGACGCCGGGTCCGCCGCCGCCGTGCGGAATGCAGAACGTCTTGTGCAGATTCAGATGGCTGACATCGCCGCCGAACTTGCCTGGCCGCGCCAGCCCGACCAGCGCATTGAGGTTGGCGCCGTCGACGTAGACCTGACCCCCGGCGTCGTGTACGGCCGCACAGATCTCGGCGATGTCGTGCTCGTAGACGCCGTGCGTGGACGGATACGTGATCATCAGCGTCGAGAGGCGGTCGCGGTGCTCGCTGACTTTGGCGCGCAGGTCGTCGAGATCCACGTCGCCATTGGTGTGGCAGGCCACCACGACGACCCTCATCCCGGCCAGCGCCGCCGACGCCGCGTTGGTGCCGTGCGCACTGGATGGAATGAGGCAGATGTCGCGGTGCGGTTCGCCACGGCTGGCGTGGTAATCGTGAATGGCCAGCAGCCCGGCATACTCGCCCTGGGAGCCGGCGTTGGGTTGCAGCGAAACGGCGTCGTAACCGGTGATCTGCACCAGCCAGGTCTCCAGATCGGCGATCAGACGCCGCAGGCCGGGGGTGTCCGACGCGGGCGCGAACGGATGCTGGCGGGCGAATTCCGGCCAGGTGATCGGTTCCATCTCCGCGGCGGCGTTCAGCTTCATGGTGCAGGACCCGAGCGGAATCATGCTGCGGTCCAAGGCAATATCTTTGTCGGCCAGCGTGCGCAGGTAACGCATCATCGCCGTCTCGGTGCGGTACTGCGTGAACGCCGGATGGGTGAGGAACTCCGAGGTACGGCTGACGATGCCGGCGCAGACGGGCTCGGCGGCCGCGATCCCGAAGGCCTCGAGGACGGCGGCGACATGGTCGTCGGTGGTGACCTCGTCGCAGGCCACGGACACGTGGTCGTCGTCGACCCGCCAGAGGTTGATGCCCTTGGCCTTGGCCGCGGCTATCACCTCGGCGGCGCGTCCGGGCACCCGGGCCAGCACGGTGTCGAAGTACTTGTCGTGCACCAGCGCATCGCCGAGCGCGGCGGCGATCGCCTCGGCGTGACCGTGCACGCGGCGCGCCATCGCGGTCAGGCCCTCGGCGCCGTGGTAGCTGGCGTACATCGCGGCCATCACCGCCAGCAGCACCTGCGCGGTACAGATGTTGCTGGTCGCCTTATCGCGGCGGATGTGCTGCTCGCGGGTCTGCAACGCCAGCCGGTAGGCGGGCGACCCGTCGGCATCCAGCGACACACCGACCAGCCGGCCTGGCAGCTGGCGCGCGTGGTTGGCGTGCACCGCCAGATAGCCGGCGTGTGGCCCGCCGAATCCCATTGGCACACCAAATCTTTGGGTGGTTCCGAAGGCGACGTCCGCGCCGATCTCGCCGGGAGGGGTTATCAGCGTCATGGCGAGCAGGTCGGCGCCGATGGCGATCAGTGCGCCCCGGTCGCGCGCCTGCTGAACCAGGCCCGACCAGTCGGTGACCCGGCCGCTGGCCCCGGGCAGCTGGGCGATGACGCCAAAGAAGTCGCCGTCGGGAACACCGCTGCGCAGGTCGGCGGTGACGATCTCGATGCCCAGCGGCTTGGCCCGGGTGGCCAGGATGGCCGCGGTCTGGGCGAAGACGTCGGCGTCCACCGCCAGGCGGTTGGACTTGCCGCGCGCCGCGCGGTGCATCAACGTCATGGCCTCGGCCGCCGCGGTGCCCTCATCGAGCATCGACGCATTCGCGACCTCGAGACCCGTGAGGTCGGCCACCATCGTCTGAAAGTTCAGCAGCGCCTCGAGCCGGCCCTGGCTGATCTCCGGCTGGTACGGCGTGTAGGCGGTGTACCAGGCCGGGTTCTCCAAGATGTTGCGCAGCAACACCGGAGGCGTGAGCGTGTCGTAGTAGCCCTGCCCGATCATGGACACGGCCACTGTGTTGGCCTCCGCCAGCGACCGCAGCTCGGAAAGCGCCTCGGCCTCACTGGCCGGCGGCGGCAGCCGGTCGAGCCCCGGCGCGGCGCCACCGTCGGTCAGGCGGTCGAGGATCCCGGCCGGAACCGCCTTGGCGGCGAGCTCGTCCAGCGAGTCCACACCGATGACGGCCAGCATTGCGGCGACCGCCTGGCTGTCCGGACCGATGTGCCGAGCAGCGAAAGCGAATTGATCAGACACTGGAGCTCCTGAGTGGGCGGACGAAGACGTATCGGGGCAGAGGACTAGCGGCCCTCCCCCTCTGTCTTCACCCGTTCGCCGGGCGCCTGAGAGATTCGGCGCCCGATGCTGCCTGCGCGCCTTTCCCCATCGGCGGGTGCGGGCCACAGGGGCCCACACCGCTTTCCAGAGGCATCATGATCTCGTGCGGTCCGGGTGCCTGAGAGGTTGACGGAGAGGTGTTGCTCCTTCGGCGTCCGTGACTGGCAGCCACGAAACTCTCCCGCTCGAATGCGATGCGCCGCCCAGTTTACCCGGCCGCGCGAGGCCCGGTCGCGGGCGCGCCGTCAGCCGATCTTGCGGTCGCGGTGCTTGCGCCGGGACGCCAGTTCGTCCTCGGGCTCGGCGATCGACTCGCCGCCGTCGGCTCGCTCGCCGGGGAAGTCCGCGATGACACCGGTCAGCTCGCGCATGGCGCCCGACACGGCGATGCCGAAGACGCCCTGTCCGCCCTGCAGCAGGTCGACGACCTCTTCGGCCGACGTGCACTCGTAAACGGTGGTGCCGTCGGAGAAAAGGGTGATGTTGGCCAGGTCCTGGACACCGCGCTGACGCAGGTGATCGACGGCGACGCGGATGTTGTGCAGCGAGATCCCGGTATCGAGCAACCGCTTGACGATCTTGAGGACCAGGATGTCCTTGAACGAATAGAGCCGCTGGCTGCCGGAGCCGGCCGCGCTGCGGATCGACGGGACCACCAGCGAGGTGCGTGCCCAGTAGTCCAGCTGCCGGTACGTGATGCCGGCGATCTGGCAGGCGCTCGGACCGCGGTAGCCGACCAGCTCGTCGGGAACGGAGTCGTCCGGGAATAGGCCGGGCTGCACGGGTGCGCTGGCTACGGTGACGCTGCGGTCACTGGTCGCCGGGCTGCCGCTCTCGGTCAAGTTGAGCTGCTCTTGGCGTGGCTGCTCGCTCACGGTGGTTCCTCTCCGCGATCGCGCTCTCGTCGTTAGCTGCGTCCCTGGCTGCAGTGCAGCCACGTTTGCTCAGGCCCGAGTGCTAGTAGAGCTTACGCTTTCCGATAGCCGCCGCGCCTGTAGTCGCGAACAAAGTATGGCCGCCGCGAGGCCAAGTGGGCGGGCTATCCACCAGCGTGTCGACATCATGGTGTGGGTTGAGACGGATCCGTGATGTCGCTTTCCAGGCTAAACCAGCCGCCCCGCCGTTCCCAAGTGCTGGTCCTGGCAGGTTTGCGCTAGGTGGCTTTGAAATCGTCCGGAGATACGCTATCGAGAAATTCTTTGAACTTCTCCACCTCGTCTTCCCGGACGGCGGTGCCCCCTTCCTCGTCGCTCTCGTCGGGGATCAGGAGCCCGGCCTGGGCCAGCACGCCTTCTTCGACGTAGATCGGAACGCCTACCCGCAACGCGATCGCCACCGAGTCGGACGGGCGGGCCGACACGGTGATGTTGCGGTCGAAAACCAGGTCAGCGTAGAAAGTGCCCTCTTGCAGATCGACGATCCGCACCTCTTTCAGCGAATGCCCAAGCGCGGCAATGACATCCCTGATCAGATCGTGGGTCAACGGGCGCGGGGGCTCAACGCCCTGCTGCTCGAGCGCGATGGCGGCGGCCTCCGACTGACCGATCCAGATCGGGAGGTAACGGTCACCGTTCGTTTCGCGCAGTAACAGCACCGGCTGGTTTTGCGGCTGCTCGACGCGAATGCCGACAACACGAACTTCACCCATTTGTGTCTGCCCTCCGCATTAGTGGCGCCGGATGCATTGGTAATCGCCGGGGACGGCGAGGTGAAAAGTCCGCCCTACCGCCGAAAACCAAGCTGTCGACCGAAGTCTAGTCCTCAGCGATCCAGAACGTCGCGAACGGCGGATTTGATCAACGACGTGTGCAACGTGATGGCGAGCGCCGCGACTTCGCGTGCCAAATCGTCGGCGCGGTCGCGCGCGCCGGCCTTGCCGGCTTTGACTACCGGACCGGCTATTTGCGCGATCAGGTCCGACTGCCGGTCGGCGGCCGAGCGGAACGCGCGCAGATGCCGCGGCTCGACACCGTAATCCGATAACGCCCGCGCACATTGCAGGATGACGACGGCGTGCTCGTCGAAGAAACCGCCGGGGCCGGTGGTGATGACTCCGGCCTTGAGTAGCGCGGTAAGCAGGTCGTCGTCCACTCCCGCGCGGTTCAGCAACTCCTCGCGGCTCAGCCGGACGTGGGTGGGCGCCACCGCGGAGGCGTCGGAGCCGGTGTCCGCGCCGGTTCCCGCCACCGACACCAGGCGCGGGGCGGAATAAGACGTTCGGACGGGCGGCAGCTCACCGTCGGGTTGGGCGTCCAATTGCGCCCTGATGACCTTCAGCGGTAGATAGTGATCACGTTGCGCGGTAAGGATGAACCGCAATCGCGCGCAGTCATACGCGGTGAACCTTCGATACCCCGACGCGGCCCGCTGCGGCGTCACCAGACCTTCGGCCTCCAAGAAGCGGATCTTGGAGATGGTGACATCGGGGAAGTCCGGCCTCAGCAGTTCCAGGACCGCCCCAATCGACATCCCGGCCAATGCCGAGCTATCGGGTGCGCTCACTCGCCTGAAGATCCTCCATCCTCACCCTGCTTGGGTCCGGTCAGAAACACCAAGCGGAACTTGCCGATCTGCACTTCGTCACCGTTGGCGAGCACCGCGGAGTCCACGGGCTCACGGTTGACGTAAGTGCCGTTGAGACTACCAACGTCAACCACGCTGAATTCGTTGTTTTCCAACCTGAATTCGGCGTGCCGACGGCTCACGGTCACGTCGTCGAGGAAAATGTCGCTGTCGGGGTGCCGACCGGCGGACGTGGTGGGCTGGTCCAGCAAAAACCGAGAGCCCGCGTTCGGTCCCCGCTTGACGACCAGCAACGCCGAGCCCGCGGGGAGTCCCTCGACTCCGGATACCGCACTCTCGGTTCCCGCTTGCGCGGGAGCGTCCAGCTCGTTGAGGAAGTCGGCACGAAAGACAGAAGTCGTCTCCACCGTGACTTCGTCCGAATTCTGGTCTTGAGGACTTCCTGAGTCCATGTCCGTCACGCGCTGCTCCTCACTGGCTGCTGTGGCGTTGTCTGACCGGGCCGCTCGGCCGGCTTTCGCACCAGGTTTCTTTGCCCGGTATGCCGATTACTGCCGTCTTCTACTTGCAAGTGTCTTTCACGTGTCTCTCAGCGATCTCCGAAGGTATTCAAAGGTCGATGTGTCGACGGTACCGCGCACCGGCTTGCAATGCGCCCACCACCTGACGATCCGAAACTTCGACTCCCCCGTACCCTGGCTGCACCGCTCGCTCGCGGTGCGGGGCTGCAGGGACATTAGCAATCGTCATTCGGTCAGCGTTCCGCGGTAGGCCTCAGCGTCCAGCAGCGAAGAAATGGCCGACTCCAATTCGCCGACTTCCGAGACCTGTACATCCAGCAACCAGCCGCCGCCGTACGGGTCGGAGTTCACCAGTTGCGGACTGCCGTCCAGATCGGTGTTCACCGCAGACACTTTGCCCGACACCGGGGCGTACAGGTCCGACACCGATTTCGTCGACTCGACCTCGCCGAACGATTCGCCCGCGGTCAGTTCGGTACCCACGTCGGGCAACTGAACGAAAACGACATCGCCCAACGCCGACTGCGCAAAGTCGGTAATGCCCACTCGCACGGTGTCATCCCCGCTTCGGCGAACCCATTCATGTTCGGCGGTGTAGCGCAGGTCGGGCGGGATATCGCTCACGGGTGATCCTGTTCTGTTCGGGCGGTGCTCACTTGACGGGCTGAGCGTATTGGTGCGGTTTTGGTTGCCGCAAGGTGGTCACGTCCACGCGGTCGGCCTGCTGGACGGACATTCGCGCACCGACGCGCTTGACCGTGTCCTGCGCGCCGCCGGGAATGTTCATGGCCGCCGCCAGGGTGGGTGGATCGCCAATCGCCAGAATCGAATACGACGGCGACAGTGTTTTGGTGTCGATGATCAGCGACCCAGGCGTACCCACCACCCACGTGTCGACACCTACTCGCACCGATTGGTGCGCATCGTTGACTTCGATCGCCTCGGCGCCGGCGGCCCGCAACTCGTTGATCACGTCAAGCATCGCCTCGGGCGACACACCGGGTGCGGGGTCGTCGATGGTGACGGTGACGCCGGGCCCGGTGGTGCCGACCGCCCCGACCAGAATGGACAGCGCCGCGAGCCGGGACTGCGCGGACTGGATGGCGGCCTGGTCGTTGTTTCCGGACGCCTGCAAGGAATTCAGCGTGTTCTGCAGCTCGTTCACCTCGGCGTTGAGCGTGCCTTCGCGCTGTCGCAACGAATCCAGCAGCACCAGAAGGTCTGCGGGCCGGGCCGTCTCGAGTGAATCACCCGACTCGGTCTGGCGAACCTGGGTGACGATCGCTAGGCCCAGCAGCAGGCACAGCATGGCGGCCAGCGTTCCGAAGGCCATGCGGGACCGTCCGCCGCGCACCATGCCGGACAGCCCGGTCCGGTGCACCGCGCCGATGTCGGGGCGCGGACTGTTGGCGGCCAATTCGTGGCGGCCGCGCGGCACACCCGGTTCCGGCGTCGCGCCGGTCCCCGAGCGACCGGGCTCGGTTGGCCCGTCGCCACTTCGACCGCCGCCGGCACGTTGGCCGGCGGCGCGGTCTGGCGGATCCTGGCTCACGTTGACCCCAACTGCTTCACGCCCCGAACAGCCTACGGCGCAGGGCGGCGGCGTTGCCGAAGATGCGGATACCCAGCACGACAATGATGGCCGTCGACAACTGCGTGCCCACGCCCAGTTGATCGCCGACATAGACGATCAGGGCGGCCACGAACACGTTGAACACGAAGGAAATCACGAAGACCTTCGGGTCGAAAATCCGTTCCAGATATGCACGTAACCCGCCGAACACCGCGTCCATCGCCGCGACCACCGCGATCGGTAGGTACGGCTGCACGACCTCTGGCACCGCGGGGTGAAGAACCAGGCCGAGCACGATGCCGATCGCCAGTGCTGCGATGCCGATCATGCCCTGATTCCCGTCCGCGCTTCGCACAGGGGAACGTGTCTGTTGAGGACTTTTCTCACTGTGGCCCAATCTGCTTGGCGAACTTGACATCCCGGATCGATCCGGCAGGGAGCGTCAGACCGTCGGCGGCGTCCACCGTAACCACGACGCCGTAGGAGATCTGCAACAGCCTCAGCCGCTGCATGCCCGCGCTGTTGTCGAGCACATCGCGCATCGCCCGCGCCGGCCCGATCGCCAGGACCGTGTACGGACTGCTCGTCGGGTTGTTGTCGACCAGGATCGCCCCGCCGGCCTGCCGGATGGTCACATTCGGCCCGATCCGCACACCGCCGACGGAAATGGCCTCGGCACCGCTCGCCCACAACGAGTTGACCAGCAGCTGCAGATCGCGGTCCAGGATGATCTGTCTGCTGCCGGTGACCCGCTGCTTGGACACGTCGGAGAGGTTCGGGCCGGCGCCGGGGTCGGTGACGGTCACCTTCAGGCCCGGCCCGATGATCGCGGTGCTGGCGGCGGCCAGGCTGAGCGCGTCAAGCCGTTTCAATAGCCGCCGCCCCTCGGCGTCTTCTGCCAGGGCATGGCGCTGCACGGCGTCGACGCGCGTCGCCAGCTCGCCGCGGCGCTGGTTCAGCTTGGCCGCGGAGGATTCCGTGGATCGCACATTGCCCAACAGCAGTTGCTGGGCGGAGCGCACGCCGGGCGCCACCGAGCGGGCCTGCGCGACGGCGGCGGCGAAAACTGTCGCGATCAGCAGTGCCGCCGCGGCCTGCCAGAGCCAACCCACCGCCCGCTGGCGTCCGCTGCGTGGCGTGTCGGCGATGCCTCGTCTGGCCGCCGCCGCGGCATAGCCGGGATCGAGGTGCTCGGACAGCAGCGCCCGCAACAGCGACGGCACTGGGATCCGTTTGGGCCGCGACGCCACATGGGCACCGTGACCGGCATTGGGGTCATATCCGCCGAGCAGACGGTCCGCGTCAGCCATGGTCAGCCAACTTCGCCGCGGCCGACGGGCGAGAACCACGGTCGACCTTGGGCATGCGTCGCAGCACGAGAATCATCTGCACCGCATACTGCACGAACGCCCACAGGTAGGCGTACAGACCCCAGATCAGGAAGGCCCACCCGCAGGCCCCGATCACGCGGCTCCACAGCGCGTGCCAGGTGCCCAGCAGCACCAGCGGGAAGCCGGACATCAGCGCGAATGTCGCGGCCTTGCCGATGTAGGTCACCGGCAACGCGGACAGCCCCCGACTCCACAGCAGCGGCAGCGTGGTTGCCAACAGACCGTCGCGCGCGAGCAGGACGACGACGAACCACCACGGCACTATCCCGTCGAAGGCCAGCACGACGGGCACCGCGACCATGTAGAGGCGGTCGACGGCCGGGTCGAGCAGCACACCCAGTCGCGAGGACTGGTTGAGTAGCCGGGCGATCTTGCCGTCGGCCCAGTCCGAGGCGCCGCTGAACATCAGGATCGCGACCGCCCATCCGTTGGCGTGCGCGACCACCAGGGCGTAAACGAACACCGGGATCAGCGCCAGGCGGACAGCGCTGAGCGCGTTGGGCACCGTCAGCACCCGGTTGGGCGGAAGCACCGGCTCCATGAGCCGTGACCTTAACGCGGAAGGGATGCGGCGCGCAGCACGGATTAGCGGAAGACCCCGGGCAGGCTCAGGGTGGACAGCGTGTCGTCCGACAGCGGGTTGTCGTTGACCATGTACGTCCACGTCGACGTCGGCCGCGCCAGCTTGGACAGGTCCAGCCCGGGCTCCTCCTCGAGCACGTTCGCGGTTTCGAACGTCTGCTGGGCCGCCTCGATCGCGTCCGCGGCCAGCGACGCGAACGCGTCCACGGCCAACCGGTGGAACTCGTCCAGTGGATTCTGCCGGCCCAGCGCTCGCAGATGGATGCTCTCCCGGATGTCGGCCAGGTACGCCAGATGGTCGGCCCAGCCGCGGTCGAGGTGATAGAGCATGATCTGGCGGCAGATCGTCTCCAGGCGCTGTTCGGAGATTCCTTCGGTCTTGGCCAGCTCCTCGTAGCGCTTCGGCGCCAGCTCGGCGAGTTCCTCACGCGCGGTCGGGTTGCGCAGCAACGTGTTACGCCGATCGACGATGATGGCGCGCTGCTGGGCGATCAACTGGTTGTAGCGCCAGGTGTTCGCGTGGACGTCCAGCATGCGGCCCTCGGCCACGCGCTGCGCGTGGTCGAGCAGGCCCGCCGCCTTGGGGCTGACGATCTTGCCGTCCTCGTCGGTTTCGGTGGGCAGCTTGTTGTGGTCGAGGTTGGCGGCCACCACGTCGTCTTCCCAACTCGAGAAGAACACCGAGGACCCCGGATCGCCCTGCCGCCCGGCGCGCCCCCGCAGCTGGTTGTCCAGACGCTGGGTGTGGTGCCGGCCGGTCCCGACGACGTGCAGCCCGCCCAGCTCGGCGACCCGGTCGTGATCTGCTTCGTCGGAGCCGCCGAGGCGGATGTCGGTGCCGCGCCCGGCCATCTGCGTCGAGACGGTGACGACGCCGAACTTGCCGGCCTCGGCGATCACCTGGGCTTCCTCGGCATCGTTTTTGGCGTTCAGCACCACCGCGGGTACGCCGCGGCGCAGCAGCCGCTCGTGCAGGTCCTCGGATTCGGCCACGTCGCGGGTGCCCACCAGTACCGGCTGCCCGGTCTCGTTCACCTCCGCGATGTGGGCGACGATCGCGTCGTTCTTGGCCGCGGCGGTGATGTAGACCCGGTCGGATTCGTCTTCCCGAATGTTGGGCTCGTTCGGCGGAATCGGTGACACACCGAGCTTGTAGAACTGGCGCAGCTGCTCACCGGCGGCCAGTGCGGTGCCCGTCATGCCGCAGACCGTCGCGTAGCGGTTGATCAGCGCCTGCACGGTGATGGTGTCCAGCACCTCACCGGTCTCGGTGGTCTCGATGCCCTCCTTGGCCTCCACGGCAGCCTGCAGGCCGTCGGGCCAGCGCTGCAATTGCGCGATGCGCCCGCGTGCGGCATTGATCAGGTGTACCGCGTCGTCGCGGACGATGTAGTGCACGTCGCGCTGCAGCAGCACGTGCGCGTGCAGCGCGACGTTGATCTCGGTCAGCGTGGTGACGACATGTTCCTCGGAGTACAGGTCGATTCCGCCGAGCGCCTTTTCGACCTTGCGGGCACCGACCTCGGTCAGGTGGACATTGCGGCTGTCGGCGTCCGTGTCGTAATCGGTGCCCGCCTCCAGCTGGCCGGCCAGCTCGATGATCTCCAGCCGCGGCGTCTCCCGGTGCGTGGTGCCGGCCAGCACGAGCGGCACCAGCGCCTCGTCGACCAGCACCGAGTCGGCCTCATCGATCAGGGCCACATCGGGATTCGGCGACACCAGGTCGGCGACGTCGGTCACCAGCTGATCGCGCAGCACGTCGAAGCCGATCTCGTTGACCGACGCGTACGTCACGTCGCAGGCGTACGCGGCCCGGCGTTCGTCGCTGGTCGACTCCGCGGTGATCCAGCCGACGGTCAAGCCCATCGCTTCGATGACGGGGCCCATCCATTCCGCGTCGCGGCGGGCCAGGTAGTCGTTGATGGTTACGACGTGTACGTGCCGCCCGGCCAGCGCGTAGCCGGCCGCCGCGATCGCGCCCGCGAGCGTCTTGCCCTCACCGGTGGCCATCTCGATGACGTCGCCCGCGAGCATGCGCAGCGCGCCCAGCAGCTGAACGTCGAACGGGCGCAACCCACTCGCCCGCTCGGCGGCCTCCCGGGCGATGGCAAGGAACTGCGGGATGTCCGCGGAATCCGCCAGGTCATCGAGATCGAGCAGCCCGGCCGCCTTGCGTAGCTGCTCGTCGGTCAGTCCGGCCGCCTCGTCGTCATACTCCGACGAGTCGTTGACCTGGGTGAGAGAGCGGTTGCGATCCTTTTCGGTGCTGGCGCCGAGCATCTTCCAAAAGCGGCTGCTCAACTTGCCGGGTTGGGCACGGGTCGTCTTAGGCACAGGTCAACGGTACGCGGTGGGCCGCCGCGCGGACTCAGGCCAGTCGGTGGCGATGCAGGCCGCGCTGGCGGAACCGGCCAGCCCCGAAGCGGCGACCCGACTCATCAGGCGAGGTTGGAGCGGCGCGGATAGGCGACGTCGGGATCGGTGAGCACATTCACGACAGCGGGCCGCCCGCTGGCGAAGGCGCGTTCCAGCGCCGGCCGCAGTTCAGCGGGCGCCGCGACCAGTTCGCCGTGGCCGCCCAGGGCGCGCGCCACCTCGTCGTAACGCGTTCCCGGGCGCAGCTCCGCCACCACCGAATAGCCGTACAAGGCCTCCATGGGATGTTTCTCCAGACCCCAGATTCCGTTGTTGCCGATCACGGACACCACCGGCACGTTGTGCCGAACCAGTGTGTCCCACTCCATGCCGCTGAAGCCGAACGCGCCGTCGCCCTGCAGCAGCACCACCTGGCGGTCGGGACAGGCCAGCTTGGCAGCCAGCGCGTAGCCGGGGCCCGAGCCCAGGCACCCGAAGGGGCCGCTGTCCAGCCAGCAACCCGGTTGATAGCTGTCGATCACACGTCCCGCGTACGACCCGAAATCACCGGCGTCGATCACGACGATGGCGTCGCGATCCAGCATGGGTGCGAGCTCCGCATACACCCGCATCGGGTGCAGCGGGCTGCGGTCGTCGGCGAGTTCGGCCCTCTCCTTGGCGCGTGACTCGGTCTCGGCGGTTCGCAGCTCGCCGATCCAATCCCGATGCCCGGTGCCCGAGGCGGGCGCCAGCGCCGCGAGAATCGTCAACAGGTCACCGTAGAGCTCGGCCTGCACGGGTCGCGGATGGCGCCGTTCGGGTTCGACCCGGTCCGCCACGATGAGCTGGGTCTGAGCCCCGAACACCGCGCCGAAGCCGAGCCGGAAATCCATGGGCACGCCGACAATCAACGCGACGTCGGCCTCCCCCAACGCTTTTCCGCGAACCCGGGAGAACGCCAACGGGTGATCGGCGGGCACCGCGCCGCGGGCCATTCCGTTCATCAGCACCGGGATCTGGAGTTCTTCGGCAAGGCGTAGTAGGGCCGCTTCGCCGCGCCCCCACCAGACGTTGGTGCCCGCCATGATCACCGGCCGCTTCGCCGCGGACAGCAGGGCGGCGGCGCGGCTCAGGGAGTCGCCGTCGGGGGCGGGCCCCGGCGGCAGGTCGGCGAGTGCGCCGGGCCGGCCGTCATCGTCGGACATGGAGAACACGTGGTCCATCGGGAAGTCGACGAAACTCACGCCCGACGGCGCACCGACCGCCGCGCGCAGTGCGTCGTCGACGAGCCGGCCGGCCTCGTCCGCCGACTGAGCGGTGGCGGCGAAACGGGCCAGTGGCGCCACGAACGGCACGTGGTCGATCTCCTGCAACGAGCCCATGCCCCAGCGCTGCGCCGGGGCCCGGCCGCCCAGCACCACCAGCGGCGACTGGTTCTGCTGCGCCGCGGCCATCGCGCTCATCCCGTTGGTGACGCCCGGCCCGGCGGTCAGCGCGGCCACGCCCGGCGACCTCGTCACTTTCGACCAGCCCTCGGCGGCGAACGTGGCGGTCTGCTCATGGCGGGTGTCGATCAGCCGGACCCCCTCGGCGCGGCATCCGTCGTAGATGGAGAACAGGTGACCGCCGGACAGCGTGAAGACGGTGTCGATACCGCTCGCCCGCAAGCGACGCGCGACAAGCCGGCCGGCGTGCAATGTTTGTGCGGGGACGGCGTCGGTAGTCATGACCGCAGCCTAGCCAGATCCGTCGGGTACCTTCGCCGAAGGATTTGAAGTCGAGGAGAGTCCGACCACCGCCGGTTAAGGAGGCACGACCGTGGGCTCGAAGCCGTTCACGCCATCGATCGACTGGTCGGCGGCACTCATGGATTCGTTGCGGTGGCTCGCCATAGCGTGGGCGATCGGCGCGGTTTGCCTTCTGGTCGTGCTGGTAGCCCTGCGCTACCTCACCCCATGGGGTCAGCAGTTCTGGCGGATCACCCGCGGGTACTTCGTCGGCTCGGCGAGCATCAAGGTGTGGCTGATGCTCGGCGTGCTGCTGTTCTCGGTTGTGCTGTCCGTGCGTCTCAATGTATTGCTCAGCTATCAGTCCAACGACTTGAGCACGGCGGTACAGATAGCGGTGCAAGGCATGGCGGCGGGCGAGGAGAGCGTCAAACAGTCTGGCGTTCACGGCTTTTGGATGTCGATCGCGATCTTCGTCCTGCTCGCGACGCTGTTTGTCATCCGGGTCATGGCGGACATCTACCTGACCCAGCGCTTCGTCATCGCCTGGCGTGTCTGGCTGACCGGCAACCTCACCGACGACTGGCTCGGCGGCAGGGCGTACTACCGGGACCTCTTCATCGACAACACCATCGACAACCCCGACCAGCGCATCCAGCAGGACATCGACATCTTCACCGCCAACGCCGGCGGCACTCCGAACGCGCCGACCAACGGTACGACCAACACGTTGCTCTTCGGAGCCGTCAACGCGATGGCCTCGGTGATCTCATTCGCCGCGATCCTCTGGAATCTGTCCGGCGACCTGACCATTGCCGGCGTCAACCTGCCGCGTGCCATGTTCTGGGTGGTGTTGATCTACGTGCTGGTGGCCACGGTGGTGGCGTTCTGGCTGGGGCGTCCGTTGATCTGGCTGAGCTTTAACAACGAAAAGCTCAATGCGGCATTCCGCTACGCCCTGGTCCGCTTGCGCGATGCAGCCGAGGCGGTGGGCTTCTACCGCGGTGAACGAGTCGAGCGCCGACAGCTGTGGCGCCGGTTCACGCCGATCATCGACAACTACCGCAAGTTCGTTCGCCGAACCATCATCTTCAACGGATGGAACTGGTCGATGACTCAGGCGATCGTGCCGCTGCCCTGGGTGATCCAGGCACCGCGGTTGTTCGCCGGCCGGATTCATTTCGGCGATGTCACCCAGACCGCGGTGGCCTTCGGCCAGATCGAGGAGTCGTTGTCGTTCTTCCGAAACAACTACGACGCGTTCGCCTCCTTTCGGGCCGCCATCATCCGATTGCACGGGCTGGTGGACGCCAACAGCAAGGGCCGCGCGCTGCCGAGCATTCTCGTCAAACCCAGTGAAGAGACGGCGGTCGAACTTCGCGGCATCGAGGTGCGCACGCCGGAGGGCGACCAACTGGTCGACTCACTGGACATTCAGCTCGACCACGGCGACACCCTGGTGATCACCGGCCGTTCCGGGGCCGGCAAGACGACGCTGCTGCGCAGCCTGGCCGAACTGTGGCCGTACGCCTCGGGAACCCTGTGCCGCCCGGAAGGCGACAACGCGACGATGTTCCTGTCCCAGCTGCCGTATGTGCCGCTCGGCAACCTGCGCACCGTGGTGGCCTATCCGAATTCACCGGACGACGTTTCCGATGAGCAGCTGCATGACGTGCTCACCAAGGTGGCGCTGGCGCCGTTGATCAACCGGCTGGACGAAGACCACGATTGGGCCAAGGTGCTCTCCCCCGGCGAGCAACAGCGGGTCGCCTTCGCGCGTATTCTGCTCACCAAACCGAAGGCGGTCTTCCTCGACGAGGCCACCTCCGCGCTGGACGAAGGCCTGGAATTCGCGCTCTATCAGATGGTTCGGGGCGAGCTGCCGGAGTGCGTCATGGTCAGCGTGAGCCACCGGCCCACCGTCGAGCAGCACCACGAGCAGGAGCTGCACCTGCTCGGCGGCGGCCCATGGCAGCTGGGTCCGGTCGACAAGGAACCTGCGCCGGTGTAGCGCCGCCTACGCTCCGGCGGCCCGTGCGGCCGCGTGCGCCCCGGCGCGCCGCCCGAAGAACGACCCCTCGCCCAGCTGCGTTCCGCTCGCGTAGCCCTTGCCGTCCTGGGCGAGGTTGGACGCGCACGCGCCCGCCGCATATAAACCGGGCACCACGGTGCCGTCGGCGCGCTGCACCTCGCCATCGAGTGTCACCGCGAGGCCGCCGATGGTGAATCCCGAATACATCGCGCGCCCCAGGGACAGATCGAACACCGCCCAGGGACCGTTGTCTTGTGGCGCAAGGAATTCCGGCTGCTTATGGAAATCCGGGTCTTCGCCCGCGGCGGCGTGCTTGTTGTAGCGGTCCAGCGTGGCAGCGAGGTTGCCCGCCGGAATGCCAAGCGCGGCCTCCATTTCCGCGATGGTCTCGTACCCGTCGAGGAAGCGGATCAACGGCATGGCCGGCATCTCGGTGTGCGCCTCATCGACGATCAGATACGCCGTCTGGTCGGGCTGCTCCAACACGAAAGCCGAAGTGCGCGAGTGGTAGGAGTCCTCGGTGACGAAACGCCGGCCCTCCTTGTTGACGATCACACCGGTCAGCAAGACCTCGGGCGGATACGCCGCGGCGGTGATGAACAGCTCGTCCATGTTCTTCGTCGCGCCGCCGGCCGAGACGCCCATCCGGATGCCCAGTCCGTCGTCGTTCGGGTTGCCCAGGATGTAGGGCGCCACGACGCCGTGATGCTTGGTGCGTCGCTCCTGACCCAGCGCGGGCGTGTGCTCGGCGACCATCTCCGGGTTCATCGCGAATCCGCCCGCCGCGATGATGACGGACTTGGCCTTGATCGCTCCGGTGTCGGTGAAGTGCTTCCACGCGACGCCGACCACGGTCCCGTCGTCGTTCAGGACCAGGTTGGTGACCCCGGTCTCGTAGCGGATTTGCACGCCCAGCGCGTCGGCCCGTTTGAGCAACAGGTCGACGACCATGCTCGCCCCGCCCAATTCGCCGGGCACCGGCACCGAGTGCCCGCGCGCCGCCGGCTTGGCACGCTCGCAGAAGGGCCAGACCTTTTCATTGCCGGTGTAGCTCAGACCCTCGGTGCCCGGCGGAACGACGACCTTGCCGGGGTAGTAGCTGCGTTCGAACTGAAAGCCCAAGTCTTCCAGCCAGTTGAAGTGCTCGACGCTGCCCTCGCAGTAGGCGCGGATCTTGTCGAGTTCGGGTTCACGCGACACCTCGACGAGGTAGGAGTACATCTCCTCGACGGAATCGTCTTGACCGGTCGCCTGCTGCACCGCGGTCCCGCCACCGAGGTAAAAGTGGCCCCCGGCAAGCGAAGTGGTGCCACCCGCGGCGGCCGCGCGTTCGAGCACCAGCACCCGCGCGCCGGCGGCTGCCGCGCTGACCGCAGCGCAGCCGCCCGCGATGCCGAACCCGATCACCACGACGTCGACCTCATCGGACCACGTGGTCACCTCGTCCGCACCGACTGTTGCCGGTATCTCTGTGCTCACTGGCGCAACTCCTCTCCCCTGCACGCGGGTGGGGGTACCTCCCACTTGTGGGGGCGTGTCTTCGCATCGCTTCCTTGGCGTGTATCGGCGCTGGCGCGCTTCACCGCTGCTCCTGTTTGATGTAGTCGTAAAACGCCCGCATCTCGGGCGAAACGTACGCAAGCTCGACGTACGGCACGCCCGCCTGCGGCGCTGACACGTAGGCGAATTGGATGCCGCCTGGCATCACGCCTCGCTGTACGACCGCGGCGCCGCGCTCGGCGGCCTCGGTCACCGCCGCCTCGAGTTGCGCGGGGCTGTCGACCTCCATGCAAATGTGGTGCAAGCCCGGCCCATGATCGGCCAAAAAGTTACTATAGATGTTCTCGCCGCGTACCGGTTGGATCAGTTCCAGTTGCATGTCGCCGAGGTAGCTCAGCGAGATGCTGGCAAAGAAGTCCGCGGGCCGGCCCTGGTAGCTGCATGCGTCCGGAGCAAAGTGCACGTCGGGTATGCGAATCCACTTCCGCACGCCTAACAGGCCGGTGAGGGCCGTTTCGGTGGCATCGAGGTCGGCGGTGACCCAGGCGATCTGCGTCGGTGATTCAACGGGGAGCGTCATCGTCTCGCAGAATAGTCCACTCTCGGCGCGGCCAGAAAGGGCCTATTCGACTTTGCCGTGGCGAGCTCGTCCGGTCGGCGGATCGGCGGGTGAACATGTTCTAATTCCGGTTTGCCCAAGGCCACCGCAAGGCGTCAATGCTGGCTTAGAACGCCGACCAGCAGTCGCAGCTGGGCCTCGAAGAGGGATTCCGGATCGGTCAGGGTATCGGCGCCGTATTGGCCGAACACCTCGAGGCTGATCGCGCCCAGCACGCCCGCCCACAGCAAGAAGCACTTGGCCAGGACCTGGTCATCCCCGGGGAATCCGAATTCATCGCGGATCCGTTCGAAGTCGGATGACATCGGTTGCGGGGCAAGATCGTTCGTCAGCCGGATATCGCCTGTGGCGATTCCGGCCGCCACCGCGTCGAACAGCACCGCGACAACCCGGGTGCCCACCGCGACCGTTCGCTCCGGAGGCGCGTGGTACCCGGGAACGGGACTGCCATACAGCAGGGCCCAGCCGGCCGGGTGTGCGACGGCCCAGCCACGGGCCGCCCGCGCGATGGCGACGACATCGTCGCTCCACAGGTCTCCGACCGTCTCGCGGGCGCGATCCACCGTGTCGGCCAGGTCGGAATAGGCGTCGACCAGCAGCAGGGTCAGCAATTCGTCGCGGCTGGACACGTAGCGGTACACCGCCGAGGACACCATGCCGAGGTCGCGGGCGATAGCCCGCACCGACAACCCGGCCGCCCCGCGCTCCACCAGCTGGCGGCGACCGAGTTCGACGATGCGTGCCTCAATCTGCTCACGCGATTCCTGGCGTTTGCCCACGCGGTCAGTCTGACACAAGCGAGAACACCGCTCTTGCTTTCCGCCGCGGGGTGTGGCAGCGTGTTCAAATCAGAGAGCACCGCTCTCGAATGTTCGACCAGTATTCGCTGAGAGGCCGCATCATGTCCACCCGATACGAAGAACCGAACCGGGCCGCCCGCGCCGCCAACGGGGTTATCCGCTGGCTCGCCGAAGCGGGGATCAGCATCGCCGGAACACGGGCGCTGCGCGTCCGCGGCCGCAAAACCGGGAAGCAACGCGCGGTGGTGATCAACTTGCTGACCGTTGACGGCGTGGACTACCTGGTGTCCCCGCGCGGCAACACCCAGTGGGCGCGCAATGTCCGGGCCGCATCCGTCGTCGAGGTGGGTCCCCGCTGGCGCCGGCGGCACATGCGGGCAAGTGAGATCGACGATGCGGCCAAGCCCGAGGTGCTGCGACGTTATCTGGCCAAGTGGTATTGGCAGGTCAAGGGCTATGTCGCCGGGTTGACGCCCGACAGCACCGACGAGCAATTCCGCGCCGCCGCACCTTCGATCCCGGTGTTCGCCCTGACGCCGGTGGGCACTGCGGGCTGACCGCGCCTAGTGGGCGTTGTCGCGCACTCCCAGATCCTCGCGAGCCTCCTGCGTCGTGGCTCCCCACGACACCGCGGCCGGGAAATCACCCCACACACTGTTGAAGATGCCGACGAGCTGCCCGGGGCCGCCGTTGGGCGCCAGGTAGACCGGTCCACCCGAGTCGCCGTTGTGGCTCTGCACGCCATGCGACATGGTGAACCAGCCATTGTTCACACTCTCCACCGTCCCGCAGGTTTCCCCCGTGATCACGCCGAAATGGCAGACCGGCTCACCCGGCGCCAGCGCCAGGCCGGGGTCCGAGACCAGCGGACGACCGCCCGGCAGGACGTTGTTCGCCATGACGCTGTTGTCCAGCACGATCGCCTCGTAATCGCTGATCGTCTGGGTCGTTGACACGGTCGTTCCGGAAGGGGTGCTGTCGCGGAAAGCCGCCATCTGGCCGATCACAGTGCCGCCGCGGTCCGTCACCACCCCGGTGCCGCCCCGGCAGTGTCCCGCGGTGAACGCGATCTTCAGGGCGGGATCGACGTATCCCAGCGTGCACACGCGGTTGCCCTGACGTATTTCCATACCCGGGTACACGACGACGTCGGCATGGGCCGGCGCACCCGGCATCAGGGAGGCCAGCGCTGCGAGGGTTGTCGACGCGGCAAAAGCGCGCCGTGCCAGACGACGATGCACCTTGAACTCCGATCCATCGGGCCGATACCGACGGGAGGCCGAGGTCACGGCGTAACCGTCCTCCCCGCTCAGCTTTTCGGGCCGGCCTGCGCAAATGTTACAGCGAGGTCACGACCGGCGTGGTGGCGTCGGTTTGACGGGCCGCTCGCGGCAGCCAGCCGGGCGGACCGAACACGTAACCCAATCGATCACGCAGGCGGCTCGCCGATCGCCAGTCATGGGCGATCGCGACGTACTCGCGCGTCTGCAACGTCCAGATGTTGAAGGTATCGACGCGTTTCGTGAGGCCGTAATGCGGCCGGAACAGCTGGGCCTGGAAGGTTCCGAAGAGCCGGTCCCAGACGATGAAGATGCCGCCGTAGTTTTTGTCGAGATACACCTGGTCCATCCCGTGGTGCACCCGGTGATGCGACGGCGTATTGAAAAGGAACTCGAACGGTCGCGGTAGCTTGTCGATCCGCTCGGTGTGGATCCAGAACTGGTAAATCAAGTTCAAGGAGAAACTGAAGAACACCATCCACGGTGGAATCCCCAACAGCGGCAACGGAATCCACATCAGGATCTCACCGCTGTTGTTCCACTTCTGGCGTAGCGCGGTGGCGAAGTTGTAGTACTCGCTGGAGTGATGGGCCTGGTGCGTCGCCCAGATCAACCGGACCCGGTGCGCGATCCGGTGATAGGCGTAATAGAGCAAGTCCACCCCGAGAATCGCGATGACCCAGGTGTACCAGTGCGTCGCCGACAGGTGCCAGGGCGCCAGGTACGCGTAGATCGCGGCGTAGCCCAGCAGCGCCACGGTCTTCCATCCGGCGGTGGTCGCGACCGAAACCAGTCCCATCGAGATGCTGGCCACCGAGTCGCGGGTGAAGTGCGCCCCCGACGGCGGTCTCGCCGTGTCGGCCGCCTCGGCCGTGAGGTGTTCCAGCTTTCGGGCCGCGGTCCACTCGAGGGTCAACAGCAGCAGGAAGAACGGGATGGCGAACAGCACGGGATCGCGCATCTGCGGCGGGAGCGCGGACAGGAAGCCGGAGAGGGCACTCACACAGGTAAGACTACGACGCCCGCCCGCGGGCCGGTTCGCGCTCAGCGCCGATCGTCGGACTGCGCTTCGTCGCCGGCATACCACTGGACCGCGCGGACGCCGGGAAGCGCCGACAATTCGGCCACCAGCCGCTCCAAACGGGCCGGGGCGTCGCCGTTCATCAGCAGGTGCGCGGTCAGGGTGACCTCATCGCCGGACGGGTTGCCGGTGTGGATTCCGCGAAGTGTGATGTCGTTGCTGCCGGCGTGCTGCACGATCTGCGCCCGCGCGTACTTCTCGTGCTTGGCGCGGCAGACCACCTGCACGAGGTAGGGCAAGAGGCTCTCGTCTTCTTCGGCACTGTTGTCGCGGTCGATCAGCCGGCCGAGCGGGCGCCCCAGCAGATGGATGCCAATGACGGTTCCGGTGCCGATCAGCGCGAACACCAGGTGACCGGAAGCCGCCAGCACGCCGATCGCCGCCGAGCACCACAGGGTGGCGGCGGTGTTCAGGCCCCGGACGTTGACGCCCTCCCGAAGGATCACCCCACCGCCGAGGAACCCGATGCCGGACACGACGTAAGAAGCGACCCGGGTGGGGCTGGTATCGGAGGTGGCCGCGGCATAGAGGACGAACAGCGTCGCGCCGCCGGCGACCAGTGCGTTGGTGCGCAGGCCGGCCCGCCGGGCGCGCCATTGCCGTTCCAGGCCGATGAGGGCGCCGCAGCCCACGCCGACCCCCAGCCGGAGCACGAAATCGAGAGCGCTCAGCGTCTCCAACGACTCAACTCCTTCCCCTCGCTGTCGAGTATCCCCGGCCCCACCGGGCGACAACGGTTGCGGCGCCGGCGTGGTGCCGTCCGGTGCAGCTAAACACCCGCAGGTGAACGGGAGATGGACCCGAGCCAAATCGGGCGCGGGGCCGCCACATTCGCGACACCTGCGCGCCGTCGATTGGTTGCGCCCCAGCCACCTGGCGGGCGGTCATGCTGACCGACCCGAGGCTACCTTCGGTTAAGTTGCTGCGGGCAATAGTATTTCGCCGCGATCGCCAAGAACGACGTCGCGTGATCATTGGTCAGCGCAGGGTTTTGGCTCTTCAGTTCGTCAACCATCTGGGGGCCGACTTCACCGTCACCCATTGACACGCACACCGATTTGGCGAACGTGATCGCCGCCTCGGGGGTCGAGTAGGTGATGCCCGCACTTCGCAGCGAGGCAAGGAAGCCTGCCTCGTCGCCGCCGGGCGTCACCGGGTCGGCCTGCGCGAGCGGGGCCATTGCGATCGCGGCCGACACGCCAACCCCGAGCGCCAGCAGGAGTTTCATAACATGTGATCGTGCCATGTCGCGGCGTTGTTCGCAGCGGCGAGCGGCGTTCCGCAGATGCGTTGAGCACCTGAGCATCCGAGTCGGGCCGCCAGCACGGTCACCACCGCGTCGGCTCGGCTCAGGCCTTGGAGAGCTGCTGCGGGCAGTAGTACTTCGCGGAAAGCACGGCGAAGTTCGACGCCATCTCCATGTCCATCCCGGGATTGTGGGTCTTCACGTCGTGTACCACCTCCAGGCCCGACTCACCGTTGTTCAGGCACGAGCACACCGCCCTGCCGGCGGCAACAGCCGAACCCGGGCTGTTGAAGCTGAAACCGGCTTGCTGCAACGCGGCGACGAAACCCCCGTCGTCGCCGTCCGGCGCAGGCGGCGGCGCTGAGTGCGCCGGTGCGGCGAGGCCGATCATCGCCGAAACGCCGAGTAGCGCCAGTATCCGTTTCATCTTTGCCACCCTTTCCGTGGTGAGCGGTTTCGCATCTAGTGCTTGGCGGGACCGATTCGACTGCGCCTCAACCGAATTGGGCGTCGGCCGGAATGACTTTCGACTTGTCGCCCTTCTTCAGATGCACCGCGTGGATGCCCGGCTTCTTGGCCAGCTGCTCGAGAAGGGCGTCGAGGTTCTCTTGATCGACGTTGTGGTGCTGCACGGTCTCGGGCTTCTCCGAGATCTGTGCGACAAGGCGTTTCAACTGTTCGGGCGATTGCTTGTCTTTGAGATCCTTGATCGGAGTCATCCGGTTACGCACACCCGCGCGCGCCACGGTGGGCCCGCCGGAGCCCACTGCGCTGCCCATCATCCCGGCCAGCCCCATCGAGTTGAACAGACTCCCCTGGCCCAGTGCGGCCGCGGGCACCGCCTCCGACCCGGCGGCCGACAGCGCGGCCGCGACGGTCCTGATGGCCGGGGTGGACGTGGCCCAGCTCGGCGGGATCGACAGCTTGCCGACCAGGGTGCCGGCGTTGCCCATGCCGGCGATCGGGCTGATCGAGCTGTACAAGGTGCCGCGGCCAAAACCCAGCGCACCCAGCCCGGCGCCCAACGCATCCTTCGGCAGCGCCCCGTACCCGACGGGCGGGGCGAACTTGAGCCACTGTGACAACGGGAAGTTGATCAACAAGCCGACGTCGTTGAACTGCGTGGTCAGACCCAGCGGCACCTTGACGGCGTTGTACATAGCCGTGTAGAAGCTGGCGCCGCCTGGGACGGTGTTGAACAGATCCGTCATGAAAGTTTGGTAGAGATAGGCCAAGTTGGCCGGGATGGAGAACGGCCCGCTGTACGGCAAGGTAGTGGTCGCCGCCGACGTCACCGTATTGGCGACATCGGCGGCCGGGCTGCTCGCCGCCGAACTCACCGCGGCCGCTTGCATCGGTTCGGCGGCCTCGTTGGTGGTCTTGGGCGCCGGGCTGAACTGGGTCAGGTTGTTGGATGCGGTCGCCGACGAGGCGAAGTACGTGTCCATCGCCGTGGCGTCCTGAGCCCAAAACTCGCTGTACTGCGCCTCATTCGCGGCAATCGCCGATGTGTTCTGTCCGAATAGGTTTGTCGCGACCAGCTGCGCGAGCAGGGTGCGGTTCTCCGCGATCACTGCCGGGGGAACGTGTGCGGCGAATGCCGTCTCATAGGCGCTGGCCGCCTCGGTGGCCTGGGCCGCGGATTGTGCTGCCTGCACGGCGGTTTCCTGCATCCAGGCCACGTAAGGGGCTGCCGCGCTCGCCATGGCAATCGAGGACGGACCAACCCAGGGCCCTGCCGTCAGGCTCGAGAGGACCGACGAATACGCCGTTGCGGTGGACTGCAATTCGGTGGCCAGGCTCTGCCAGGCCGTTGCGGCCGCCACCAACGACTCCGCTCCCGGGCCGCTGTACATGCGGCCCGAGTTGAATTCCGGCGGAAAGGCTCCGTAGAACATCGCTCGTACCCCCTACCTGGCTGCCTGGATCGACAGCGCTTGGCTGCCATAGGTTCTGGCCATCACGGTCACTCCTCGACGCACGGGATCACGATGATGGTGGCCGCGGCCGGATCAGCCTCGGCGGCAACACCGCCCAGCGAACCCGCCACCGAGGCGGTGCCGCTGACCGGCCGGGTTGCGGCGGCCGCGACGGCGCGTCCGGCCAGGCTGGACAGGGCCATCTGGTTGAAGACGCCCTCCTCACCGGCCATGGCGGCGGGCACCGCCGCCACGTTCGCGGGCAGCCCCTGGGCGAGTATTCGGATCGCCGGGGCGGCTTCCGCCCACCCCTGGGGCACCGACATGCCGCCCACCAGAGCGGCTTTGCCCATCGATCCCGACACCTGCCCAGCCCCGACAGCGGAGCTGAGCATCGGCTTGACGGCGTTGGCGCCACTGGCCAGCGGCGCCAACGCCCCGGAGATGGCTTTGGGCCCAGCCAGATACGCGGCTGCGCCCTGACCGTTCTGTCCCCACGCGTACGCCTGGCCGAACGACAGGAACGGACCGCCTGGGATGGTGCTCCATGACTGGGGCGAGAAGGGCCCGGTGAACACCGACCAGAACTCGTTCCAGTTGGTGATGAAACTCGGCACGGTAAGTCCGCTACCCGATGACGGATCAGCCGCTGTTGTCGCGGCTTGTACCGCCGACTGCATCCCGGTACTGACCTGAGACACCTGAGCGGCGGTGTTCGAGCTTGACTGCGCAGTGCTCTGGCTTACGGCGGCCGCCTGCGACGGACCGGCCGAGTCGTTGGTGGTTTGCGGCGGCTCGGCGAACGGGGTCAGCTGAGAGGCGCTCGCCGAGGACGCCGCGTATGCATACATTGCGGCGGCATCCTGCGCCCACATCTCCATGTAGTGGGCTTCGGTGGCGGCGATCGCCGGGGTGTTCTGGCCGAGGATGTTGGTGGCGACCAACATCGCGAGCAGCGAGCGGTTGGCGGCGATCACCGGCGGCGGAACGGTTGCCGCGAACGCGGTCTCGTAAGCGCCGGCCGCGAGTTTGGCCTGGGTACCCGCCCGCTCGGCTTGCGCGCCGGTGGCGTGGATCCACGCCACGTACGGCGCCGCCGCGGCGGCCATTGCGATGGACGAGGGGCCCGTCCACGGACCCGTCGCGAGAGTTTCGATTGTCGAGCTGTACGACGCCCCGGTGCTCTGCAGCTCCGCGGCCAATTCGTCCCATGCAGCCGCGGCGGCCAGCAGCGGCCCCGGCCCCGCCCCGATGTACATCCGCCCCGAGTTGTATTCCGGCGGATAAGCCCCGAAATCCAACATCTAAAACCTCCGGTCCCTCTTCTGGCGGCCATGGTAGGCACGCACTTGCGACCCCGGCATCGAGAAAGTCGCAGCTCTAAGGGAATTCATCAAATCCGCTACGAGATACATGTGCGGATCCCATGTGCTGCAGACAACAACGCCATCCTGCTCCTAGCTCTGAATCGGCGCCTGAATGGCGTACGAACGACTAGTCAAGCCACGTTGCTTTTGCACTGCCGATGGTGCCGTTCAGTTATTTCGTCGTTCGTAGCCGTTGGGTAAACTCTTGTAAAACAAATATGTTCGCGACTTCGTGAGCTGTGTGAGAACCGGGCGTAGCTGCAGTCGAATTAGTGGCGTGAATCACCCGGAAAGGTATTTGTGAGCAGCGTCGAGCCCCGGATAAACGTCATTCATCCGTTGGCCCGCTAATTGGGTGGGTTCTGCGACAAACCGACGCCAGTTGTGGCGTTATAAACTGGTTCAGAAACTACCGTTGTTGCGTCCGATCGCGAATCTTGACAGCCTCCTATATCGGTTTTAGAAAATTACTGAGCCGGATAATTTACGGTTCGTTGTAATCGCATCCCAGGTCCCGGCGAACCTTCTGCCCGTGGCAATTGACGTGCTTGTCGATCGCGCGGACTTGTGGCCCACCACCGTTGATGACCTCGACACAGCCGACCGGAGCGGCAGCGCTCCGAGGGCCGCCGGCAACGGCCACCACACCACGAGCGGTGGCCTGACGTTGGGCCTTCGAGGACAAGCCCCGGCCGCGGATCAGAGCACCGCGGGCATCTCTGCGGCCGAACCGGCCATTCATCGTCACACCGTTCTCCTCAGGTTTCCTCATACGAGTAGACGTGACCAGTCTGCTCTAGCACTGATTAGCTACTGACAATTTCCTGGGAGGCGTTATGCGCTGATCACTAGCTTTTTCCAGTACCCTCACCGCGCCAAAAACCACATGTGAGAAGTTGCCGAACGGCCCGGGTCTTCTGGTGTGCATGGCTGAAATTCGATCGGTCGCCCGGTTCTGCGGCCCCGGTGAGCCCGTCAGTTGGGGGTGTGGGGGTTTGTTCCCCCATCGCTGGTGGATAGACGGTCGGGGCAGTAGACCCCGGCGGCGGCCTGGACGAACAGGGCGGCCTTCGCCGTGGTGAATGCCGGGTTGAGCTCGTGGACATCCCTGATGATGTCCAGTTCCGTGGCACCTGAATTGGCCAAGTCGCACACCTTTTGGCCCGCCTTTACCGCGCGGTCGGGGTTCGGGTAGGTGATGCCGGCCTTGCTGAGTGCGGCGAGGAACGCGTCGTCATCGGAATCGGCGTGCGCAGGTAGCGCCATGCCGACCACGGCAACGGCGCTGGCCAGAAACGGTAGGAATCTCATGTCTGGACTTCCCTTTTCCTAACCGGCCGCAGGCGGGCGACCCATGATGCGGAGGCGGAACCCGTACATCGGCTCGGAGAACTCCTCCTCATGCCCACCGGGGATGCCCGCCAGCGGCACACCCGGCATGCCCACTGCCTGAGCCTCTTCCATCACCATCGGGGTGGCGGAACCGAAGCCGTGGTACGCCCCGAGGCCGACCTGAGTCGTCGCCGCCAGCGGCGTGATCGCCGCTCCGGTTGCACCCCAGGCCGGCGGAACCGACAGGGCCCCAACCAGGCTCGCCTGCCCCGCGCCCGCCGCGGCTGCCGCGCCGGGCGCGGTCACCGACGCCAGGTTCGCGGTACCCCCGAGGCCGGCGGCCAAGACTCCCAGTCCCGACGTGGTCGAGTCGACGGCGTTCAGGGAGGAGATGGAGTTCATGTTGACCGCCGCATCGATGAACGACGTAGGGTTCAGCAGCCCGCTGGTGGTGAACGCGTTGGAAAGATTGGCGACCGAGGCGTTGTTGAGGAAGCTGCCGAGCAGTGAGCCGTTGCTCCCATCCAGGTAGTTCATCAGCCCGGCAAGCCCGGTGGTGGAGGTATTCGTATCGGGCGCGAGGCCAAGCCACTCCAGCAGGCCGTTTCCCGAGGAGGTGCTCGAGCCGCTCGAGGCGGCGTTGACAACAGCGGCGGTTTGTTGGGCCGTCCCGTCGCTGGTCGTGTCGGCTTGCGGCTGTTGGAACGGTGTCATTTCGGTGGCCGCGCGCGAGGCGGCGGTGTAGTTGGTCATCGCGGCCGCGTCTTGAGCCCACATCTCGCCGTATTGGACCTCGTTGGCTGCGATCAACCCGGCGTTCTGGCCGAAGATGTTGCTCGCCACCAAGTTCGTCAGCTGGGTGCGATTGGCCGCGACCGCGGCCGGCGGCACGGTTGCGGCGAACGCGGCCTCGTAGGCGGCCGCGGCCGCGTTGGCTTGTACGCCGGCCTGCTCGGCCTGCGCGGCCGTGGTGTTGAGCCACTCGACGAAAGGTGCCACCGCAGCCGACATTTTCGTCGAGGACGGTCCAAGCCAGCCTTCGCTGCTAAGCGCCGCAATCACCGATTCATAATTGATTGCAGCGGAGCGCATTTCAGCAGAAATGGCGTTCCACGCGGCCGCGGCGGCCAGCATGGACTCCGAGCCTGGGCCGGAATACATTCTGGCCGAGTTGATTTCCGGCGGCAATCCGACATAGAGCGACATGACATCTTCTCCAGGGTTCTCAGCCGGCGGCCGGCGGACGTGGCATGACGACGGGCCGGAACCCGTATTTGGGAATGGCGCGGCGTGCTCGCCTACCGGTGCCGCCCATCGGCCCCGCGACGCCTCCGGGTCCGCCTGCCGCGGGGGCTGCCCCGGTGTCAGTGAGCCCGGTGACGCCGGTGGCCGGCACGGCCGTCTGGCCCGGGCTGACATTGGCCGCCGACGCCCAGCCCTGCGGCACCGACATCGACCCCACCAGATGCGCGTTGCCGACCCCGGCAGATGCGCCGCCGGGGCCGGCCGACCCCACCGTGTTCGACGCCAGGTCGGCGCTCGCGGCGCCTTCGGCGTCGGCGGCGAAGTCGCCCAGGCCCCCCAGGGTCGTGGCGTGCTGCGCCGCCAGGACGCCCTGGAGGGACGAAATGATGAACTGCGGGTTGAACGGGCCACCGGCTAGGGCGCCGTTGACCACCGCGGTACTGAAGAAGTTGCCGTTCGTGAAGGTGCCGAAGGCCGAATTGTCCGAGCCGCTCAGCAGGCCCGCCAGCGATGACGACAGCGAACCGGGCGACGAAGAGCCGCCGCTCGCGGACGACAGCGCCGATTGCACCGAACCAGCGGGTGTCTGGGCAACCTGCGCCACGGTGTTCGCCTGCGCGCCAATGCCGTCGGTATTCGTGGTCGACGGGGGCGGCACCAGGGGTGCCAGTTGCGACGCGGTGCTCGCGGCGCTGGCATAGCCGTTCATTGCGCCCGCGTCTTGCGCCCACATTTCGGCATACTGCGTTTCAGTCGCCGCGATCGCCGGGGTGTTCTGACCGAAGACGTTGGTCGCCACCAGCATCGCCAGCTGAGCGCGGTTGGCCGCAATCACCGGCGGGGGCACCGTCATCGCGAAGGCCGACTCGTATGCGGTGGCAGCCGAAAATGCTTGTCCGCTGGCCTGCTCGGCCTGGGTGGCGGTGCCGTCCAACCACGCCAAATAGGGCGTGGCCGCGGCCAACATCGACATCGACGAAGGCCCCAGCCAGCCCGCTCCGGTCAACTCCGTTACCACTGAGCCGTAAGAGGCTGCGGCCGAGCGCATCTCCGCGGCCATCGTGTTCCACGCGGCAGCGGCGGCCAGCATCGGTCCCGATCCGGGCCCGGCATACATTCGGGCCGAGTTGATTTCCGGCGGCAGCGCCGCGAAGTCAAGCATGACGATCCCCCAAAATGTTCAGCGTGCGGAGGCGGCGTTGATGGCCTCGGTGGCCGCGTACGATCCTGCACTCGCCTGCAAGGTGTTCACGAAGTTCTCGTGCACTGCGGCGGCTTGGGCGCTCAGCGCCTGGAACATCTGGCCGTGCCTCGCGAATTGCGCCGCGGTCAGCATCGACACGACATCCGCGGCGGCAGGCACCACCCCGGTCATCGGAGCGGCGGTGGCCGAGTTCTGGGCGGTCAGCGCCGAGCCGATCTCATGCAGCAGTCCGGCTGCCACAGACAATGATTCCGGCTGTGCGATAACGAAGTTCATCACAAATCTCCCCACGGAAAGGTCGGCAAGCCACAGTGTGGACGTGCCGAGTGCGCGCATCGACGCGACGATGGTGCGCGTGCTACGAGAAGTGGCTAAATGCAAGCCAATTCAGGAAAATATGATGCCGAGGCCGGATCGAAGCGAAGTGGTCAACGATCTGGCGTACGGAGTGTCATCGGGACTAATTCGCTCTCACCTCCTCCAGGCCAGGGCACGCGGGGGTGCCACACAGTGCACGCGGGGAAGGCAACCAGGCGAAACGGCCGGCCGCGGCACCCCTCTCGTCAGAGCTTCGGCACCACACGGCGTATCCGGCTAAACCAAAAGCCGGAAGCCACTTGGGCTCAACCCTTAATCCGGGAAGAGCTGTCCTGACCCTGGGCGTCTTTCGACGTTCGAGGTCAGTGGCCTGTGTCCGTGCAGACGCCTCACCTAGCGAGGTGCTTGCATTGGCAATGGTGGCACTCGGACTGCGTTGAGTCAAGCTGACGTACAACGCATTCCCAGCGGTTGACCCGTCCTCACCTCGGATGGCATCCGCGATGGCGACCGTCCGCAGGGGGGCGCGACCCCGATGGCGGCCGGGTCAGTCCGACTTTTTCTCGGCCACCGCCGCGCTGAGGCCCTCGGCGAGATCCTCCTGGGTGAGCTCCTTGAAACGCAGCAGTTGACGTTCGCTGAACTCGGTCACCTCGCTGGCCAGCACCGCGTCCAGGTCCTCGTCGTCCAGACGGAAACTGCGGTGGTCACGGGCCTTCTCCACCACGTTGCGTACGAAACCGGCATTGCCGAGCGTGTCGATGCCGCGGATGAGATCGCCGTCCTCCGAATAGCTTTCGTCGAGATAGAACTTTGTGTACGACGGCAGCAAAGCCTGAGCCGACTCGTCGGTGATGACGTCTTCGTTCTCCTGGCCCATCAATCGGGTCAGCGCTACCAGCTCGTCCGGGGTGTAGCTGAAGAACTCGATCACGGTCGAAAAACGCCGTCGCAGACCCTGATTCACTTCGAGCATCTTGTCCATGGCCTTGGCGTACCCGGCTCCGAACACGACCAGCTCGTCGCGATGATTCTCCATGTACAGCAGCAACGTATTGATGATCGCGTTGCCGTAGGGGTCACCCTGCTGGTAGCCCTTCTCGTGCAACGTGTGCATCTCGTCGAAGAAGACCGCGCCACCCAACGCGCCCTCGAGCATCTCCTCGGTGTTTTTCTCCGCGTCCGCCATGTATCGGCCCAGCAGCTTGGTGCGGCTGGTTTCGACCACCACGGGCTTGCGTAGCACCGTCAAGCCGCACAGCTGCTTGCTGAAAGCCCTTGCCACCGAGGTTTTTCCGGTGCCAGGCGGGCCGAGCAACAGCGTGTGGCGTGACGTGACCGGCACCGGAAGGCCCATCTTGGCGCGCGCCAGGTTCACCTTGGTGGTCGATTTGATGAGCTTGATCTCGCGTTTGGCGCGTTCCATGCCGAGCATGGCGTTGAGCTCGGCGTCACCTTCGGCGAGGTATTTCGCCGCCTCTTCGGCGTGGCGCGCGGCCTCGGTCTCGGCCCGGGTCGGCGCGCTGTCCGGGTCCCACGGGTCGGTCCGGGCCTCGATCGTTTCGGGGTCGGTCAGGACCAGGCGGAAGTTGGGGTTGTCCAGCGCTTCGCGGGCCGGCGTGAACTTCGGGTCCCGCGAGTACACCCGGCGCAGCAGCTCGACGGCCTCCTCCTCGCGGCCCAGGTGCCGCAGGCACATGCCCTGCGTGTACAGCGCGATGTTGGCCGCGCCCGGCACCCGATCGCCTTCGACGGCCTCCTGACCCCGGCGCAAAGCCTCCTCGAACACACCCAGCGAAGCCAGCGCCGTGGTGGCCATCGCGGCGCCCGCGGCCTTCAGTTCGGGCTGCCGCCAGGTCTTCCCCTCGGAGAATTGGTTCAGCACATCCGGCCACCGGGCGGTGCGGAAGTACAGCACGCCGCGCACGTAGCTGACCAGTTCCTCGTCGACGGGCTGTCGGGGTTCGACGCCGTCGATCAGTTTCGCCGCTTCCTCATAGCGTTTCGCCTCTGCGAGAACCGCGGCGTACGCACAGGCCAATGTCTCTACGCTGGTGACCGCCAGCCGCAGGAACAATCCGTCGGAGACCTCAGGGCGGAACTGCAGCTCGCTCACTCCGAGGCGGCGCGTCTCCCAACCGAAGGTCCGGATCGAGGACCAT
Source organism: Mycobacterium sp. NGS58 (assembly GCF_059812385.1). Classification (NCBI taxonomy): domain Bacteria; kingdom Bacillati; phylum Actinomycetota; class Actinomycetes; order Mycobacteriales; family Mycobacteriaceae; genus Mycobacterium; species Mycobacterium sp. NGS58. The sequence continues at coordinate 57,710 of NZ_JCALCO010000031.1, forward strand.
GCACCGGAAAGCACATCGATGCTTTGCTCCCCCACCAGGATCCGCGCCAGCCACGCGTCGCACATCGCGGGATCCAGGTTGGTCGCCGTCGTGAACATCTGCGACGCCACCTGGGGATTATGGCTGGGCTGCAGCCCATTGACCGAGACGCCGGAGGCCAACAGGCCGGCGACCATCGCGTTGCGGGCGCCTTCGGCGGTTGATTGCGGCCTCGTCATTGCGCCACAGGTACGCCCGCCGAGCTTTTACGCAATTGGTCGACGGATAGCGCGAGGTCGTCATCGTCGGCGCGCAGCGGACGGCTCGGCACGACCAGCAGGGGGCGCGCCGTCGGAGCGGGCAGGCTGGCTCGCACCGCGGCCAGCTGGCGGCCGGTGAGGCGGTTGAGGCCCGACGAGACGTTCCGGCGCAACCGCTTCTCGGTGTGATACCGCACCCACGCCGAAACCCGCGGCCGGCCGCCGCGCGAGGTGAGCCGGATGGTCAGGACCGTGGCGACGGTTTCGTCGTCCCACAGCTCATCGAGCTTCTCGGTGGTGATGTCGGACGGCGACAACCACAGGCTGGTGACGAACCCGTTGAAGTGCTTGAGTCGGCGCCAGCCGGGCCGGCTCCAGGTCGGTTCCAGATCGGCGAGCACCGCGCGATCGACTTCGGCGAGCTCCTTCGCGGTCAAGGGCCGGGCCGCGCAGGTCAGCCCGTCGAGATCCTGGGCGAGCCGCTCGGTGGCCGCCACCAGGGTCGACGCCAACGAATCGCGGGCCGCCACGGCGGCGACGTTGCGCTGCGGGTTCATCCGCAACACCAGCCAGGTGCGGCGAACGTAGGAGGTGCGCGCGTCGTCAGCCACCTCGTGCTCCTCGGGGCCCCGGTCATCCAGCTTGGACAACTCGGCGGCTTTGGCTTCGGGGCCGCCGCCCCGAGCCTTCACCGACACGATGTCGATGTCGTCGAGGTGGATGTCGAACTGGCGCAGGCCCGAAGCGACGGCTGACACCAACAGCGTGGGCGCCGAGTGCCGGTGACGAAGGCGCGAGGCCGAGTCGTCGTCGCCGCCGCTGATGCCGATCACCGTGACCAGTTGGCCTTCGTACTGTCGCACGCCGACTTGGTCGCGCCCGTACTTGCGCTGGTAATCGAGGGCCGGGGTGCAACCCGCGGACAGGGCGGCGCCCGGGTCGGCCGACCAATCCCACAGCCACGTCGCCAATCCCGTTGTGACGGTGAGGCCGTGGTAGGTGACCAGCGACAGCAGCGTCACCAGCACGGCCAGGCCGACACCTACCCAGAACGCGATGCGATACGTGCCCTGCCATGATTCGGGGCAGTGGCTGGCCACCACCATGATCAGGATGTCGATCAAGAACACGGTGGTCAGCCGCGGCCACGACAAGGACAATCCGAACCTGCGCTGACGCTTCATGAAAGCTGCTCCGCCCCTATTGCTGTTTCCGCGATCGCTTCATCAGCATCGCCGTGCCGAACACTCCGCCGCCGATGAGTAGCGCCCCGAGCAAGCCTCCGGCGGCCACCCACACTGGCACCATATCCCGGTGCGGGACGGGTTTCGGGATGTTCAGCGGTGCCGATAGTTGCTGCGGCGGTTTCACCGGACCGTCGGGTACATCCCAGGTCAGTGCCGCCACCGGATCGACCACCCCGTGGCCCACCTGGTTATCGACGCCACGCGCGGGAGCGCGGGCGGTACGGGTCAGCCGGTTGATGACCTGATACGCCGACAGCTGCGGGTACTTGGCACGCACGAGTGCCGCGACGCCGGACACGATCGCCGCCGAGAAGCTGGTGCCCGCCGGAACCAGCAGCGTGTTGTCCGGTCCGTCGATCGCGTTGATCAGGCCGTCGTCCCGAGGCGACAGGCCGACGACATCCGTTCCGGGCGCGGCGATCCCGACCCACGGCCCGGCCACGCTCGTCGACGCCTGGCCCTGGTTGCCCTGGCTCATCGGGCGGCCCTCGGTGTCGACCGCGCCGACCGTCAGAACGTAGTCGCTGAACCAGGACGGTGTCACGACAGTGGTGACCGCGTTCCAGTTGCGAGGATCGTTGGGCTGCAACGGATCATGGGGCGGGTTCTGCTTGCAGTCCTTTTTGTTGGTGTCACCGGCGGCCGCCACGATGACGGCGTTCTTGTCGACCGCCGCATAGCGCACTGCCGCACCCAGCGAACGCTGATCGATGATGTTGCGCGCGCTCATGCAGGTCACATCGGAGATGTTGATGACCTGAGCGCCCATGTTGGCGGCATGCACGATCGCACGCGCCATCGTTTGAACGTTGTCGATCTTGGCCGAGGTCTGCGGATCCTCGTCACCGGTGTAGGCGTCCTTGAGGCCGAAGGCCTGGCTGGACTGCCGGATCGCGATGATGTCGACATCCGGGGCCACCCCACTGAACGCGTCCGGACCGGCCTTCGGTGCCGGCGGTGGCGGTGGCGGTGGGTCGAGCGGACGCGGGCCGCGCAGGTTGTCGACGTTGGCCACGTGCCCGCCTCCGGTGTAGCCGGGGATGGTCACGGTGCCGCCGCCGTGGCTGGCGGCCGGCGCTTGCCCATTCGGGCCCTGGCCACCTTGCGATGGTCCCGGGGGCGGACCCGCGGGTGCCGGAGCCGCCGGAGCCGCGGGAGCCGGCGGCGCCCCGAAGGGACCCTGGGGCGGCGCTTGCTCCTGAGACTGCTGCGGCGGCGGCGGGACCATCGTCACGGTTTGAGGCAGCGGTGACAGGGTCACCGTCTGCGGCGGTGGTGCTTTGGGCGGTGGCTCCGTGGTGGGGATGGTGACGGGCTTGCGCGGCGCCGCAGGCGGCACTCCCGCCCCGTTGGCCGGCGCCGCACCGATCATGGACGCCACGATGGTGCCGTGCGCGTCGCAGTCCGACAGGCCGTCGCCGGCCATGATGTAGTCCCCGCCAGGAATCAAGTGCGGAAACCTGGGGTGCGGCGTCACGCCGGTGTCGATGACGGCCACCTTCACGCCGGCGCCCCGACCGAACTGCCATGCCTCCTGCAGATTCAGCATGTCCATGTATTTGGGCTGCAGCCGGAAATCGGTCCCGGGCAGGACGCCGACCTCGGTGCAGTACGAGTTCTGCTTCATCGGCGCCCCGGGTCCCGGGGGACCGTCCGGCGGCACCGCGCCCGCGTCGATCGTCGGAGGCGAGATGGCGTAGGCGGGCGGCAAGCCGGCTAATGCACCGGACGCAAGCAAGGCTGCGGCGACGGTCGCGGCGGACGCGCGACCACGCCACACCTTGCCGTTAGCGATAGCGGATTGCTGCATAGACATTCATCAACCACAATGCCAGCGGGAAAATCGGCATCAGGCAGAGGTATTCAATCCATTCCACGAATTTGCGGAATAGCGGGCTGTAGACGGTGTTTGGCACCACCGCCGCCGATGTCAGCCCCGCGGCCGGGAGCAGAACCAAAATCGCCGTGCCGATCGACACCGCGAGCGGTGACTGCAGCACCAGCGCGTAGCGGAACACGACCGCACCGACGATTAGCACCGCCGTTCCGGCCAGGGTGATCGCCTGCCAGCGGTCCACGTAGGAGCGGCCGCGCAGCATCAGGAATCCCGCGCTGAATCCGGCGAGCAGGAGCGGCAGCCAGCGCTGTCCGGTGTGCGGATCCGACAGCGCGGTCAAGGAGACGATCATCAGCACGCCGAGCCCGATCAGCAAACCCGACAGGAAGGAGCGGGCGCGTTCGGCCTGGGTCAGCACGTCGCGGACCGAGGCGGGGCCCTCCAGGACCGGAGGACCACCGTCTGAGCGCACCACGGTGGTGGGCAGGTCAGGCCGGGCCTCGAACACCCAGCGACTGGTCGCCGACGGGAAGACGGGCAACCGAATGCCTGCCAGGCGCCGCGAAATCGCCGGCGCACTTTGATAGATGATCACGGACACCAGCACCACGCAGGTGAAAAGGGTCACGGCGCTCGTCATGGCGACCATGCGCGCGAGCGCCGCTACACCTGTGATCAGGCCGATGGTGACGATAGCGGTGTAGATCGCCAGCCGGCGACCGGTGAACCGCAGGGCGAGGATCGCGCCGACGGTGAGGACGCCGAAGCCCAACACCGCGTGCGGCGATCCGACACCGCCGGGCGGCGCCGACGCCGCCGCGATCGACACCGGCGCGAGGCTGCTCAACAACATGGTGTCGGCGACGCGCCGTTCCTGATCCGAGCGCGCCCGCATCTGCAGCATCAGCGAAACACCCAGCACCACGGCGCCGATCACGCCCGCGTAGACGGTCGGAAGCCACGAGTTGTGATGCCAGCGCCACCAGCCGAGCAGGCCGGCCGCGGCCGTCACCCCGATGGCCACCATCGACGCACCGACCTGCACCGCGATCACCGGGTCGATGGCGGCGAAGCGCTTGCTGAGGTCCGCCGCGACCGCGGTGGAGATGTGCTCGATGACCTGCGAGCGGTGCTCGGTGTCCGGGATGAACCGGATCCACAACCTGTCGCCGTCGTAGACGTCCTGCTCGCTCAGCGACTGGGTGGCCCGCAGCGGCGAACCGTCCACCAGGCACAGTGCCCAGCGGCCCCGGCCCGACGCCTCCAGCGGAGTCTCACCGAGTTCCCGCAGCCGGCTGTTGACGACCTTCAGCAACGGGTCGGTCATCACCGAGACGGGGGCGTTTGCGTCCAGAAGAACGCCGATCTGGACACCCGCGCCGGCCATCACGCCGACGACGACTGCCTGAGGCTGCGAGATTCCCTCTACGTCAGGCTGTGGTACTTCGACTACCGCAGTCATCGCCTTGCACTCCTTGTGATGAATGTGTGAGCCCATGCCGCGAGTCGCGCGCGGGCGTGCGCCGGTGTGCCCGTCGGGGTGCTGGGGTGCCCCCCAAAGTGCATTCCGACTAATTGGAATTCCATCTGCCTCGCCTTGCGATTAAGAGTTGTCGTTGACACCGGTTTGAGATTTGCTGATGCCTTCAAAAGAAGTATGCCGTGTTCGCAGCTCAGCCGCATGTTGAGCGCAAAGACATTGGTAAACTCTGTGTTTCGCGCGAATGTTCAGACCCTGCTATGGGTTTTCCACTCCCCGTAGGGAAGGGTGTCCAGCACCGTCTTAACGCCCACCTGCACGAGCTGCGGAGTCGCCGGGCAGATCGCCAGCCACGCTTCCCCCGAACCGGCGGTGCGGGCCTGCTGGTACAGCGCGATGCGGCCGCCGGAGCCGTCTTTGAGGGACAGCACCGACGCACTCGGGCCCTTGGCGTCGTCCTGGTACTGGCGGGCGTAGACCGCAACCTCGGCGGCCGGGTCGGACAGCGCCTGTCCGAGGGCGGCCACGGTGGCGGCGCTGATTCCCATCCGGCGCAGGTCTCCCCCGGAAAACACGTTGAAACCCGACTCCTGCCACGACTTCGTCGCTTCCAGCATCTCCTCCAGCGGCACGTTGACCGCGTTGATCGCGGCGGGCTCCGCGTGGTGGATGGACTCCATCGCGTCGATCACCAGGGACGCGATCGAGGCGCTGTCCGCCACGGCGACGTCGTCGACGGTGATCTCGCCACCGACCCGAACTGCCGACACCCAGTGCTGGCCGCGGCGGGCCAGGACCACCCGAAATTCGTTGTCGGGGATATCGCGGGAACCAGGGGGCTGATTCTCGTCGTCGAGGACGCCGTAGGCCAGCTTGCCCCGGGACAACAGGGCGATCACCTCGAGGTCGGGCGCCGCGAGCACCCTCATTCGCGCGGCCACGTGCTCGTTTACCTCATCGTTCTCGACGATGCCCTGCTCGCGCATCACCGCCATTCCGGGATGCTCGTTGAGCCAGTCGCTCGAGTCCGTCGACACGTAGGGCCGGCACCGCAACTCCGGCGCGACGTGCCGGATGTCCAGCAGCGCCTGGAGCATCCAGAAACCGTCGACGTTGACAGTGATGTCGGTGCGGGTGCTCTGTTGGTCCATCAAATCCCCACTTGGTCCCTAATACTGCAAGCCAAATTGCA
>NZ_JCALCO010000032.1:0-44155 GCF_059812385.1 Mycobacterium sp. NGS58
TTCCCGCGACTCGAGGGCGGCGATCTCGTCGGCGTGCGCGCGAATGACGTCGGCGATCCGCCGCAGGTAGCGGCCGCGCTCGCGGGCCGGGCGTTGCTTCCAGGTCAGGTGCGCGGCGTGCGCGGCCCGCACGGCCTGGTCGACCTGCTCGGGACCGGCCCCTTGTACGACGGTGACGACCTGGCCGGTGGCGGGGTTTTCCACGTCGAACCTGTCGTCGGTGGACGCCGACGACCAGCGGGTGCTGATCTCGGTGGGGGCTGGCTCATCCATGGGCTTTGTCACCGTATGCCCGGCGGCATGATCAGCACCAACGATATCTTTTGATGGTTACCATCACCCACGGTGATAATCGCCGGTGTGGAGCTTCGCCATCTCGAGTACTTTCTGGCCGTCGCGGACACCCGGAGCTTCACGGCCGCGGCCAAGCGCCTGCACGTCGTGCAGTCGGGCGTGTCGGCCACCATCAAGGCGCTCGAACGCGAACTGGACACCGAGCTGTTCGTCCGGAACGCGGCCGGCGCGGCGCTGAGCCCCGCCGGCGAGGCGCTGCGGCCCCACGCACGCGCGACCCTCGACGCCGCCCGCGCCGCCAAGGACGCCGTCAGTGCCGCCCGGGGCCGCGTGCGCGGCACCGTCACGGTCGGGACGCTGACGTCGGTCAGCGTCATCGACGTGCCGACCGTGCTGGCCGAGCTGCACGCCCGCCATCCCGAGGTCGTGGTTCACCTGCGCGCGGCCAGCGCCGGGTCGGCCGGCCTGGCCGCGCAACTGCGCGACGGCGACCTCGACGTCGCCTTCCTGGTCTTCACCGGTCCGCCACCGGCCGACCTGCACAGCCGGCTCGTCGCCTCGGTGCCCCTGCTGCTGGTGGTGCCCGCCGAGCACCCGCTGGCCCTGCGCACGGCGGTTTCACTGGCCGACCTGGCGGGCATGTCCTTCGTCGACGGGCCGCCGGGATACGGCAACCGCGCAGTAGTCGACAACGCGTTCGCGGCCGCCGGTGTCGAGCGGACCGTCGCGGTGGAGGTTGCCGATATCGGCACCGCGGCGACCTGCATCCGCAAGGGGCTGGGCATCGGTTTTCTCAGCTGGTCCATCCTCGAGGGCATCGACAGCTCGGGCTTGGCCAGCGTCCGGATCGCCGGGCATGACCTGCAGTGGCGGCTCTACGTCGCGACCTCGGCGACCCGGCAGGCCAGCGCGGCCACCAGGGCGCTGCTCGCGCTGATCGAGGAAGTTGCCGGCGAGGCCGCGAATATTTAGCCACCCCGGGAACAAGGCGGGGCGGGTCGCCGTTAACATGAACGACAAGTTGAGCGAACCACACTCAATGCTGGGTTGACAGCCCACCGGCCCCAAGGGCAGGCTTGAGCGGGGTTCACTCAGCATAGTGGCACCAGACAAGCTCTACATATTCAGGAGGAATCACTATGGCTCGTGCGGTCGGTATCGACCTCGGGACCACCAACTCCGTCGTCGCAGTTCTCGAGGGTGGCGACCCAGTCGTCGTCGCCAACTCCGAGGGCTCGCGGACGACGCCGTCCATCGTCGCGTTCGCGCGCAACGGCGAGGTGCTCGTCGGCCAGCCCGCCAAGAACCAGGCGGTCACCAACGTCGACCGCACGATCCGTTCGGTCAAGCGGCACATGGGCACCGACTGGTCCGTCGAGATCGATGACAAGAAATACACCGCTCAGGAGATCAGCGCCCGCGTGCTGATGAAGCTGAAGCGCGACGCCGAGGCGTACCTGGGCGAGGACGTCACCGACGCCGTCGTCACCGTGCCGGCGTACTTCAACGACGCTCAGCGTCAGGCGACCAAGGAAGCCGGCCAGATCGCCGGCCTCAACGTCCTGCGCATCGTCAACGAGCCGACCGCGGCCGCGCTGGCCTACGGCCTGGACAAGGGCGAGAAGGAACAGACCATCCTGGTCTTCGACCTCGGTGGCGGTACGTTCGACGTCTCGCTGCTCGAGATCGGCGAGGGTGTGGTCGAGGTCCGCGCCACCAGCGGTGACAACCACCTCGGTGGGGACGACTGGGACGACCGCGTCGTCGAGTGGCTGGTCGACAAGTTCAAGGGCACCAGCGGAATTGACCTGACCAAGGACAAGATGGCGATGCAGCGGCTGCGTGAGGCCGCCGAGAAGGCCAAGATCGAGCTCTCGAGTTCGCAGAGCACCTCGATCAACCTGCCCTACATCACCGTCGACGCGGACAAGAACCCGCTGTTCCTCGACGAGCAGCTGACCCGCGCCGAATTCCAGCGCATCACACAGGATCTGCTGGACCGGACCCGCAAGCCCTTCCAGTCCGTGATCAAGGACGCCGGCATCTCGGTCTCCGAGATCGACCACGTGGTCCTGGTGGGTGGTTCCACCCGCATGCCCGCGGTGACCGAGCTGGTCAAGGAGCTCACCGGTGGCAAGGAGCCCAACAAGGGCGTCAACCCCGACGAGGTTGTTGCCGTGGGCGCCGCCCTGCAGGCCGGTGTGCTGAAGGGTGAGGTGAAAGACGTTCTGCTGCTGGATGTTACGCCGCTGAGCCTCGGTATCGAGACCAAGGGTGGCGTGATGACCAAGCTCATCGAGCGCAACACCACCATCCCCACCAAGCGGTCGGAGACCTTCACCACCGCCGACGACAATCAGCCGTCGGTGCAGATTCAGGTCTATCAGGGTGAGCGCGAAATCGCTTCGCACAACAAGCTGCTCGGCTCCTTCGAGCTGACCGGCATCCCGCCGGCTCCGCGCGGCGTCCCGCAGATCGAGGTCACGTTCGACATCGACGCCAACGGCATCGTGCACGTCACGGCCAAGGACAAGGGCACCGGCAAGGAGAACACGATCAAAATCCAGGAGGGCTCCGGCCTGTCCAAGGAGGAGATCGACCGGATGATCAAGGACGCCGAGGCGCACGCCGAGGAGGACCGTCAGCGTCGCGAAGAGGCCGACGTCCGCAACCAGGCCGAGTCGCTGGTCTACCAGACGGAGAAGTTCGTCAAGGATCAGCGCGAAGCCGAGGGCGGCTCGAAGGTCCCCGAGGACACGCTGTCCAAGGTCGACGCCGCGATCGCCGAGGCCAAGGCGGCCCTGGCCGGCACCGACATCACCGCGATCAAGGCGGCGATGGAGAAGCTGGGCCAGGAGTCGCAGGCGCTCGGACAGGCGATCTACGAGGCCACCCAGGCCACCGGCGAACAGCCCGGTGGCGGTGCGGCCGGCGACGGGTCGGGCTCCGCGGACGACGTCGTGGACGCGGAGGTGGTCGACGATGACCGGGAGTCCAAGTGACGGAAAGCAACCCACAGGAACAGGTGACAGTTACCGACAAGCGGCGCATCGATCCTGAGACCGGTGAAGTACGGCAGGTCCCTCCCGGCAGCGCGCCGGGAGGGGCGCCTGCCGCCGAGCCGGCGGCCCAGGCCGAGGGCAAAGTCGCCGAGCTCACCGCCGATCTGCAACGGGTGCAGGCCGACTTCGCCAATTACCGCAAGCGGGCGCTGCGCGACCAGCAGGCCGCGGCGGACCGGGCCAAGGCCGCGGTCGTCAACCAATTGCTGGGCGTGCTGGACGATCTCGACCGGGCGCGCAAGCACGGCGACCTGGAGTCCGGACCGCTGAAGTCGGTGGCCGACAAGCTGGAGAGCGCGTTGACCGGCCTCGGCCTGTCGGCGTTCGGCGAGGAGGGCGAGGACTTCGACCCGGTGCTGCACGAAGCCGTCCAGCACGAAGGCGCTGGTTCCGAAGGCTCCCGGCCGGTGATCGGCACTGTCATGCGACAGGGCTACAGACTGGGCGATCAGGTGCTGCGCCACGCTCTGGTCGGCGTCGTCGACACGGTCGCCGACGAGGGTGACGCGGCCGCTGCCACCGGCGAGTCCGCCGCGGCGGCTGGGGAAACCGAGCCCGCCGGATCGGACGATAATGCCGGCGCATCCGGTGACTAGACCACACAATCAGCACATTGGAAGAGAGACCAAAAGGAAGTGGTGAGGGGGTGACGCGACATGGCCCAGCGTGAATGGGTCGAAAAGGACTTCTACAAGGAGCTGGGCGTCTCCTCTGACGCCAGCCCGGAAGAGATCAAGCGCGCCTACCGCAAGTTGGCGCGCGATCTGCACCCGGACGCCAACCCCGACAACCCCGCCGCCGGCGAACGATTCAAAGCGGTCTCCGAGGCGCACAACGTCTTGTCGGATCCGGCCAAGCGCAAGGAATACGACGAAACCCGAAGGCTGTTCGCCGGCGGTGGTTTCGGCGGGCGCCGGTTCGACAACGGCGGGTTCGGGGGCTTCAACGTCGGTGGCGACGGCGCCGAGTTCAACCTCAACGATTTGTTCGATGCCGCCGGCCGAAGCGGCGGCACCAACATCGGTGACCTGTTCGGGGGCTTGTTCGGGCGCGGCTCGGGCGCCCGGCCCAGCCGGCCGCGCCGCGGCAACGACCTCGAGACCGAAACCCAGCTGGATTTCGTCGAGGCCGCCAAGGGCGTGGCGATGCCGCTGCGGCTGACCAGTCCGGCGCCGTGCACCAACTGCCACGGCAGTGGCGCGCGGCCCGGCACCAGCCCAAAGGTATGCCCAACCTGCAACGGCTCCGGCGTGATCAACCGAAACCAGGGCGCATTCGGCTTCTCCGAACCGTGCACCGACTGCCGGGGCAGCGGCTCGATCATCGAGCACCCTTGCGACGAGTGCAAGGGCACCGGCGTCACCACCCGCACCCGCACCATCAACGTGCGGATCCCACCGGGCGTCGAAGACGGACAACGCATCCGGCTGCCCGGCCAGGGCGAGGCGGGGTTGCGCGGCGCGCCGTCGGGTGACCTGTACGTGACCGTGCATGTGCGCCCGGACAAGGTGTTCGGACGCGACGGTGACGACCTCACGGTGACCGTCCCGGTCAGCTTCACCGAGTTGGCCTTGGGTTCAACCATTTCGGTGCCCACACTGGATGGCAAAGTCGGTGTCCGGGTGCCCAAGGGCACCGCCGACGGCCGCATCCTGCGGGTGCGCGGACGTGGCGTGCCCAAGCGCAGCGGTGGCAACGGGGACTTGCTGGTGACCGTAAAGGTGGCGGTACCACCCAATTTGGAGGGTGTGGCCCAGGAGGCGCTGGAGGCGTATGCCGCCGCGGAGCGCTCCAGTGGCTTCGACCCCCGGGCGGGATGGGCGGGCAATCGCTGATGGCTAAGAACCGCAAAGAGGACGCCCGGACCTTTTTGATCTCGGTGGCCGCGGAGCTGGCCGGCATGCATGCCCAAACGCTGCGCACCTACGATCGCCTCGGGTTGGTCAGCCCCCGCCGGACTTCCGGTGGGGGACGGCGGTATTCGGAGCACGATGTCGATCTGCTGCGTGAGGTGCAGCGGCTCTCGCAGGACGAGGGGGTCAACCTCGCCGGCATCAAGCGGATCATCGAGCTGACCAATCAGGTCGAGGCGCTGCAGGCCCGGGTCAAGGAGTTGACCGAGGAGCTGGCGCAGACGCGAGCGAGCCAGCGCCGCGATGTGGCGGTGGTGCCCAAGAGCACCGCAGTGGTGGTGTGGCAGCCGCGCCGAGGGCGCTGATCCTCGCTCGGTTGTCCCCATGCAGTGACCCAAGTGCTCACCGTGATCACACGCGAATCGAAAACTGCGTCGCGGCCGGCTCTCCCGGCCGCGCGCAGCGGTAGCCGCCCCGGCGCAGCGCGTCGGTCGGTGCGGTCATGGGCTCGAAACACACGATCGCCTTCGCGGGGTCCTCGGCCGGCGGGGCGAAGATCTGCGCCGCCGGGTAGCCGTGCTCGAAATGCACCTCGATGCGACGTCCGCCGCCGGACACCGCGAACACCGAACCCTCGACCACCTGGTCGTAGGCATCGTCAAAGGCATTATCGCCCAACGCTTCCTGGCGCGCGGGCTGAGGCTCCGAGCCGCCGGCGGGCAGCCCCTTGTCATCCAGGCGCAGGTGTCGCAACCGCGGTGTCTCGATGATCCAGTCGGCCCGTGGCGCATCCGGCAACTGCAGGTAGGGATGAAACCCGAAACACAGCGGCACCGCGCGGTCGCTCGTCGCGGTGACCATGGTCCGGACCGTCAGCATCCGGTCGCTCAGCCGCACGGTCACCGCCAGCACGTGCGGGTACGGGAAGCTGGCCAGTAGCCGGGGATCGGCACCGAAATTCAGCTCGGCGGTCAGTTCGTTGGCGGTCTCGGCAGTCACCCGCCATCCGGGGTAGGCGGCCAGGACGCCGTGGATGGGCAGCCCGTTGGGGTCGGCGCGCACCCCGTTTTCTCCCGGCGTCAGGGTCACGGTGACGTCGTGCGCGGTATAGGTGTTCTCGCCCAATCGATTCGCCCACGGATACAGGATCGGGATCCCCATCGTCTTGCCGTCCGAAATGTAGGCGTCCAGCCCGCGGCGCTGGCCGAGCAGCTCGACCCCGTCATCGCGGAGCGACGTGCCGATCATCCCCGCCTCGGGGACGAACTGCGCAACCACCGGCGCCGATGGATCGCACAGGGTGACGACATGCATGGCTACCTCCATAGCGGGTCGTGCTGAATACGTTCGGGCGGAGCCCCTTTGGCGATCAGGGCGGCCTTAGTGGCGTCGACCATCGCCGGCCCGCCACACACCAGAATCTGCCGATCGCCCCAGCCGCCGTACTTGGTCACGACGTCGGGCAGTCGTCCGATCTGGTGCACGTGCAGGCCGCGCGGCGGCGTGACGTCGGGATAGTCCGCGGCCCAGGACGGGTCGCTGTTGTACTCGGAGACGGGCGATACCGACAGCCACGGATTGTGGGAGGCGACCTGCCACAGGGTCGGCAGATCGTAGAGTTCGCAGCGGTATCGCGCGCCGAAGAAAAGGTGTATCCGCGGGTTCACCGCGAACCGGGACAGGTCCATGATCAGCGCACGCAGGGGCGCCAGGCCCGTGCTGCCAGCGACCATCAGCACGTCCTCCCCGTCGCGGTCGACTTGCAGGCCGCCGTGCGGGCTGGACAGCCGCCAGCGGTCGCCGTCGCGCGTTTCGTCGACGATCGCGGTGCTGACCAACCCGCCGGGCACCAGGCGGACGTGAAACTCGATCCCGCCGCTCGGGTCGGCCGGGATCGCGGGGCTCAAATACCGCCATCGGCGCGGGCATTGGGGCACGTGGACGTTGACGTACTGGCCGGGGTGATAGTGCATCGGCTGATCGAGCTGCAGGCGCACCACCGCCAGATCCCGGGACACCCGCAGGTGCTCGATCACGGTGCCGTCCCACCAAGCGGGTCCCTCCTCGGCGTCCGCGGCGCCGCTCATCACGCCGGTGATCAGATTCAGCGACTGCACTGCGGCCTCGTCGAGGGCGTCGGTCCAGGCCGCACCGATGTGGTCGCGCAGTGTCGTCAGCAACGCCCGCCGCAACGTCTCGTAATGCGGGGACAGCACACCGTATTTGCGGTGATCGCGGCCGAGTTGGGCCAGGAACGCCACCGGCTCCTGCGTGCGCCGCGCGACCAGCTCGCCGTACACCCAGTGCAACGCGTCGCCGAAAGCCCGCCGCTGGGCGGCCATTTCGGGCGGGAACAGGTCGCGCACCGAACGGTCGAGGGCGAACCAATAGGTGTAGAAGCGGTGGACCAGCTCTGTGTCACCGTGAGATGTTGAGCTTTCGGATATGAAGGCATCGCGCAGCACCCGCAGTGCGTCGACGTCCTCCAGGCCCACGGGCCCCGATTCTAGGCTCGGTCGCCGATGGCTTAGCCCTGTCGGACGGTGTTGGCGGTCCCGACGTCGTCGGTCTTGGGCGATCCCCAGTGATAAAGAACGACGTTGCCGGTGCCCGACGCGCTCACCGCATCGGCGCTGTCGACCGTGACGTGGTTACCGCTGCCGGAGACGCTGACGCTGGTGCAGTGCCCGGTGAGGGTGACGGTGTTGTTCTTTCCGCTCACCGACAGATAGCCGGCGTGGCAGGGGATCGTCTTCGTCGTACCGGTCCCGCTGACCTGCAGCGTCCCGGCTTGCGGGACGGTGGTCGACGGGCTGCCGCCACTGAAGTCGGTATGCAACCCGAGCAGTAGCAGGCCCGCGGACGCGAGGCCCGCGGCCACCGCGGCGAGCCACAGGGTCTGCGGAGCGCGGCGGGGGGTCCTGGCAAGCCCGGCGCCGGCCTGGTCGGGGTGCTGCGTCGTCTGCGTCATCGGTACGGGGGTACCCCGGTGCCCATGTCGCCCAAAACTCGTTAGAGTTGAGCGGAACAGACTCAACCTTGACGGCGTTGAACAAGCGGACAAGCATTTTCTACTACGAACGGAGGTGTCGTGGACTCTTTTAACCCGACCACCAAGACCCAAGCGGCGCTGACCTCGGCGTTGCAGGCGGCCTCGTCGGCCGGCAACCCCGAGATCCGGCCCGCGCACCTGCTGATGGCACTGCTGACGCAGGCGGACGGCATCGCCGCTCCGCTGCTCGAGGCGGTCGGCGTCGACCCGGCCACCATCCGCGCCGAGACCGAGCGGGTGCTGGAGCGGCTGCCGCAGGCCAGCGGCGCCAGCTCGCAACCGCAACTGTCGCGCGAGTCGCTGGCCGCCGTCACCACCGCGCAGCAACTGGCCACCGAGATGAACGACGAATACGTCTCGACCGAGCACCTGATGGTGGGCCTGGCCACCGGCGACTCCGACGTCGCCAAGCTGCTCAGTGGTCACGGCGCATCGCCGCAGGCGTTGCGCGACGGGTTCGTCAAGGTGCGCGGCAGCGCGCGGGTCACCAGCCCGGAGCCGGAGGCGACCTATCAGGCGTTGGAGAAGTACTCGACCGACCTCACCGAGCGGGCCCGCGAAGGCAAGCTCGACCCGGTTATCGGGCGGGACAACGAGATTCGCCGCGTCGTGCAAGTACTGTCCCGTCGCACGAAGAACAACCCGGTGCTGATCGGTGAACCCGGGGTCGGCAAGACCGCGATCGTGGAGGGCCTGGCCCAGCGCATCGTCGCCGGCGATGTGCCCGAGAGTCTGCGCGACAAGACCGTCATCAGCCTGGACCTGGGATCGATGGTGGCCGGCGCGAAGTACCGCGGCGAGTTCGAGGAACGCCTGAAGGCCGTCCTCGACGACATCAAGAACTCCGCCGGACAGATCATCACGTTCATCGACGAGCTGCACACCATCGTCGGCGCGGGCGCGACCGGCGAGGGCGCGATGGACGCCGGCAACATGATCAAGCCGATGCTGGCCCGCGGCGAGCTGCGGCTGGTCGGCGCCACCACGCTCGACGAGTACCGCAAGTACATCGAGAAGGACGCTGCGCTGGAGCGGCGCTTCCAGCAGGTGCTGGTGGGCGAGCCGTCGGTGGAGGACACCGTTGGCATCCTGCGTGGGCTGAAGGACCGCTACGAGGTGCACCACGGGGTGCGCATCACCGACTCGGCCCTGGTGGCCGCCGCGACTCTGTCCGACCGCTACATCACCGCACGCTTCCTGCCGGACAAGGCCATCGACCTGGTCGACGAGGCCGCGAGCCGCCTGAAGATGGAGATCGACTCCCGGCCCGTCGAGATCGACGAGGTCGAGCGGTTGGTGCGCCGCCTCGAGATCGAGGAGATGGCGCTGGCCAAGGAGGAGGACGAGGCGTCCAAGGAACGCCTGGAGAAGCTGCGTTCGGAGCTGGCCGACCAGAAGGAGAAGCTGGCCGAGCTCACCACCCGCTGGCAGAACGAAAAGAACGCCATCGACGTCGTGCGCGAGCTCAAGGAGCAGCTGGACACCCTGCGCGGGGAGTCCGAGCGAGCCGAACGCGACGGCGACCTGGCCAAGGCGGCCGAACTGCGTTACGGGCGCATTCCCGAGGTCGAGAAGAAGCTCGAGGCCGCGCTGCCGCAGGCGGAGGCGCGCGAGAACGTGATGCTCAAGGAGGAGGTCGGTCCCGACGACATCGCCGACGTGGTGTCCGCGTGGACGGGCATTCCGGCAGGCCGAATGCTCGAGGGCGAGACCGCCAAGCTGCTGCGCATGGAAGACGAGCTGGGCCGGCGCGTCATCGGCCAGAAGAAGGCCGTGACGGCGGTCTCGGATGCCGTGCGGCGTTCCCGGGCCGGCGTGGCCGACCCCAACCGGCCCACCGGGTCGTTCATGTTCCTCGGTCCCACCGGCGTCGGGAAGACCGAGCTGGCCAAGGCGCTGGCGGAGTTCCTGTTCGACGACGAACGCGCGATGGTCCGCATCGACATGAGCGAGTACGGCGAGAAGCACTCGGTCGCCCGGCTGGTCGGCGCCCCGCCCGGATACATCGGCTACGACCAGGGCGGTCAGCTGACCGAGGCGGTGCGGCGGCGCCCGTACACGGTGATCCTGTTCGACGAGATCGAAAAGGCGCACCCGGACGTGTTCGACGTTCTGCTGCAGGTGCTCGACGAGGGCCGGCTGACCGACGGGCAGGGCCGCACCGTCGACTTCCGCAACACCATCCTGATCCTGACCTCCAACCTGGGATCGGGTGGCAGCGAGGAGCAGGTGATGGCCGCGGTGCGCTCGGCATTCAAGCCGGAGTTCATCAACCGGCTCGATGACGTGATCATCTTCCACGGCCTGGAACCCGGTGAGCTGGTGCAGATCGTCGACATCCAGTTGGTCCAGCTGCAGAAGCGGCTGGCTCAGCGCCGCCTCACGCTGGAGGTGTCGCTGCCGGCCAAGCAGTGGCTGGCGCAACGCGGATTCGATCCGGTCTACGGCGCGCGGCCGTTGCGCCGCCTGGTGCAGCAGGCCATCGGTGACCAGCTGGCCAAGCTGTTGTTGGCCGGTGACGTGCACGACGGCGACACCGTTCCGGTGAACGTCAGCCCCGATGGCGACTCGTTGATCCTGGGCTGATCTCGGGGACCATCCCGCGCGGGTTTGTCCTGTAATTGGGTTGTGACCTGCTGGACTTCTTTATTCCGGCGCAATTGCAGATACCCTGTGTGGGATGGTCCCCCTCTGGTTCACGCTCTCCGCGCTGTGCTTCGTCGGCGCGGGCGTGCTGCTGTACGTCGACATCGATCGGCGGCGCGGGCGCAGCAGGCGCCGCAGGTCGTGGGCGCGGTCGCACGGGTTCGACTACGAGCGTGAGTCAGCCGACATCCTCAAGCGCTGGAAGCGCGGGGTGATGTCGACGGTCGGCGACGTGGCCGCCCAGAACGTGGTGCTGGGTCAGATCCGCGGCGAGGCCGTCTACATCTTCGACCTCGAAGAGGTCGCCACCGTCATCGCGCTGCACCGCAAGGTGGGCACCAATGTCGTGGTGGACCTGCGGCTCAAGGGACTCAAAGAGCCGCGGGAAAGCGACATTTGGCTGTTGGGTGCGATCGGGCCGCGGATGGTCTACTCCACCAATCTGGACGCCGCCCGACGGGCCTGCGACCGGCGCATGGTCACCTTCGCGCACACCGCACCGGACAGCGCCGAGATTATGTGGAACGAGCAGAACTGGACGCTGGTCGCCATGCCGATCACCAGCACCCGCACCGAGTGGGACGAGGGTTTGCGCACGGTGCGCCAGTTCAACGACCTGCTGCGGGTCCTGCCGCCGCTGCCCGAGGAGACCTCCCAGGAGGCCGGGACGCCGGCGGGTTCGCGCAACGCCTCACCCAGCCGGCCGCTGGCGCCGGCGGGCCGCGCCGAGCTGCCGCCCCGCCGCGCGCAGCAGGACGTGGGGGGATTGCTCGGCCCCGATCTTGCGCCCGGTCGCCGAGCCGCCGAGCCGATGCGTCGCGACCAGCCCCGGTCCGAGGGGCACTCGGAAACCACCCGCCGTCCACCTCCCCCCGGGCGCAACGGCCACCAGGCCAACAACTATCAGCGCTGACGGCGCGCGGCGGCCGATGAAGCCGGCGTCGTTAAGATGTCGCTCATGCCCCGCCCCGTAGCCCTGATCACCGGGCCTACGTCCGGAATCGGCGCCGGGTTCGCGCGACGCTACGCCGGCGACGGCTACGACGTGATCCTGGTCGCCCGCGACGTTGACCGCCTGACCAGGCTGTCGGACGAGCTGCAAGAACACTCCGGCAGCGTCGAGATCCTGCCCGCCGACCTCGCGGATGCTGCGGGTCGGCAACGGGTCTGCGACCGGTTGGCCGCGGGGGGAGTGCGCGTCCTGGTGAACAACGCCGGCTTCGGCACCTCCGGCGATTTCTGGTCCGCCGACCCCGCGCTGCTGCAGTCCCAGCTCGACGTGAACGTCACCGCCGTCATGCACCTGACCCGCGCGGCCCTGCCGGCCATGCTGGAAGCCGGCGCCGGCACCGTCGTCAACATCGCCAGCGTCGCCGGGCTCGTGCCCGGGCGCGGGTCGACATACTCGGCGTCCAAGGCGTGGGTGATCTCGTTCAGCGAGGGCCTGTCCGTCGGCCTGCAGGGCACCGGCGTCTCCGTACACGCGGTGTGTCCCGGCTACGTGCACACCGAATTCCACGACCGCGCCGGGATCGACATGGCCAAGTCGCCGTCGTTCATGTGGCTCGAGGTCGACGACGTGGTCAGCCAGAGCCTGGCCGATATCGCGCGCGGCAAGGTGATCAGCATTCCGGGCCTGCAGTACAAGGCGATCATCGCCGCCGAGCGCTTGATGCCGCGGACCCTGATGCGGGCGGTCACCAAACGAATCGGGAGCGGTCGTGGCCGGACCTGATCGCAAAGAGCTGGCGGAGCTGGTGTCGCGCCTGTCGGTGGTGCACGGGCGGGTCACGCTGTCCTCGGGCAAGGAGGCCGACTACTACGTCGACCTGCGCCGGGCCACGCTGCACCACCGCGCCTCGGCTCTGATCGGCGCGCTGGTGCGCGAACTGACCAGCGACTGGGACTACGACGTGGTCGGCGGCCTGACGCTCGGGGCCGACCCGGTGGCCACCGCCGTGATGCACGCATCCGGCCGCCCGATAGACGCCTTCGTCGTGCGTAAGTCGGTCAAAACCCATGGGCTGCAACGTCTTATCGAGGGTTCCGAGGTTTCCGGCAAGCGGGCGCTGGTCGTCGAGGACACCAGCACCACCGGCAACTCCGCGCTCACCGCGGTGCGCGCCGTCCAGGAGGCCGGTGGCGAAGTGGTGGGGGTGGCCACCGTGGTGGACCGTGCCACCGGCGCGGCCGAGGCCATCGAGGCCGAGGGCCTGCCCTACCGAAGCGTGCTCGGCCTCGCCGATCTGGGGCTGAGCTAGGCCGGCTTCACCGTGCGCACATTCCTCGCGATAGCGGCCTGCTTGGCGCTGTGTTTGGCCGGCTGCTCGTCCTCCGGCCAACCCGTGCGCCCCTACGGCGCCCAGGGCGCGCGGCTCGGCGAATCGCTGGCCCTACTCGGCTGGAACATGTCGGTGTCGAACCTGCGCTGGGACGGCGATTACGTGCTTGTCGACGTCGACGCGAGCCCGGCCTCGGCCAAGGGCCCGCACGCCAAACCCGAAGACATCCGCTTCGGGCTCTATGGCGCGCTGGCCCATCCCATGGAAGTGGCCGGCCTGGGCAGCTGTGACACCGCGAAGACCAGCGTGCGTGACATCCCCGCGCCGCTCTCGGCGCCGCGTGACCGGCTCACGGGCACGGTTTGCCTTGGGCCGCTGAAGGATCGAAGTCAGGTGCGCGGTATCTACACCTACTCGCCGCGCGACCGGATCCCGGACAGCTCGTCGGCCTACCCGGTCGCCTTCCCGGTCGGACTGCTGCCGACCAACGCCAACGACAGCGGCGGCCTGGCGGTCAAGACCGCCAGCCTCTCGGCATGGCGGGCCGACGGCGTCCCGGTGACCAAGATGCAGCTGGGCGACCCGGGAGCGTTCACCGGCAACGGCTACATGCTGCTGGGGCTGGAAGCCACCGCCATCGCGGCCCGCTATCGCGACGAGTCCGTTAAGCGTGGTGGCCCGATGATGCTGCTGGCATCGCCGACCCTGCCCGCCCCGGGACTGAACCCGGCCTGCGCGACCTACGGGTCGTCGGTGCTGATCCTGCCCGACGCCTCACTGGACGCGGTGCACGTCAACGCGTCGCTGTGCACGCAGGGCGAGATCAACGACGCGCTGCTCTACGCGACGCTGGCCATCGACGGCACGCACGCCGGTGTGTGGACGCAGCGATGAGCGAACCACCCGGGCCGACGGAATGGGCGACGACACCGCCGGCCGGCGTCGGGCCGTGGCCGGGCGAGCCGCCGGATGACCCGCGGTATGACCCAATCCTGTTGCGCGAGGGCGACACCCGCAACGTCGTCGACGCCTACCGGTACTGGTCCCGGGAAGCGATCATCGCCGACATCGACCGGCGTCGCCATCCGCTGCACGTGGCGATCGAGAACTTCGGTCACGACGCCAACATCGGTTCGGTGGTGCGAACGGCCAACGCCTTCGCGGTGCACACCGTGCACATCGTGGGGCGGCGGCGGTGGAATCGTCGCGGCGCCATGGTGACCGACCGCTATCAGCGGCTGTGCCACCACGACAGCACCGCCGCGCTGCTGGCCTTCGCGGCCGACGCCGGGCTGACCGTGGTCGCGGTGGACAACGTGCCGGGCGCGGCGCGCCTGGAGGAGGCCGTGCTGCCGCGCGAGTGCCTGCTGGTGTTCGGGCAGGAGGGCCCGGGCATCACCGACGACACCCGCACGGGCGCGGGGCTGACGGTGTCGATCGCGCAGTTCGGCTCGACGCGCAGCATCAACGCCGGCGTCGCCGCCGGGATTGCCATGCACGCGTGGGTCGAGCAGCACGCCGACCTGACCCGCGCCTGGTGAGCTGCCGACGCCCTGCACCCACGCTCGGCCGCGTGGGGCAGGATCGACAGCTATGGATCAGCTCTGGGCCAACCGCGCGGCCAGCAGCGAAGCCGCTGTCACGCAACGACACCTGAAACGGCTGTGGGGGCTGCCCGCGACCCAGCTGGGGGTGGTGGCCTGGCCGGCGACGCGGCGCGACCGCTGGTTTGGCACCTGGCACTACTGGTGGCAGGCACATCTGCTGGACTGCCTAATCGACGCCCAGCGGCGCGATCCGCAGCCGCAGCGGCACACCGAGATCAGCCGGCAGGTCCGCTCGCACCGGCTGCGCAACAACTTCTCGTGGACCAACAGCTACTACGACGACATGGCCTGGCTGGCGCTGGCGCTCGAGCGCGCCGCCCGGATCGCCGGCGTCGAGCGCAGCCGCGCGCTGCCCAAGCTCGCCGGCCAATTCCTCAAGGCGTGGATGCCCGAGGACGGCGGCGGCATCCCATGGCGCAAGTCCGATCGGTTCTTCAACGCCCCGGCCAACGGCCCCGCCGGAATCTTTCTCGCCCGCTACGGAGACAATCTGAAACGTGCTGAGCAGATGGGCGATTGGATCGACCAGACGTTGATCGACCCGGAGACGCACCTGGTGTTCGACGGCATCAAGGCCGGTTCGCTGGTGCGCGCGCAGTACACCTACTGCCAGGGCGTGGTGCTGGGGTTGGAGACCGAGCTGGCCGCCCGCACCGCCGTCGAGATCAGGCAGCGGCACGCCGCCCGGGTGCACCGGCTGGTCGCGGCCGTGCGCGAGCACATGGCGCCGGCAGGCGTGCTCGCCGGCGCCGGTGGCGGGGACGGCGGCCTGTTCGCCGGGGTGACCGCGCGGTACCTGGCGCTGGTGGCCACAGCGCTGCCGGGCGAGGCGGCCGACGACGTGCTGGCCCGCGACACCGCCCGGCAGATCGTGCTGGCCAGCGCGAAGTCGGCCTGGGACAACCGGCAGACGGTGGACGGGCTGCCGGTGTTCGGCCCGTTCTGGGACCGCGACGCCCAGCTGCCCACGGCGGGCGGCAAACAGGCGGAGTTCGTCGAGGGAGCGGTGATGGCGTCCGAGGTGCCCGAACGGGACCTGTCGGTGCAGCTGTCGGGGTGGATGCTCATGGAGGCCGCCTGTAACGTCTCCGCCGAGCCGTCGCACGAGGACAGGAGCCCCCGGTGAGCAATAAGGTCCACCCGGACGCGGAGTCGGCCCTGCACGGCCTGCTGAAGGACGGCATCACCATCGCCGCTGGCGGGTTCGGTCTTTGTGGCATTCCCGAGAAGCTGATCCAGGCTCTCGTCGACAGCGGCATCAAGGACCTCACCATCGTCGGAAACAACGCGGGCGTAGACGATTTCGGCATGGGTCTGCTGCTCAAGGGCCGGCAGGTGAAGAAGGTGATCGCCTCTTACGTCGGCGAGAACAAGGAGTTCGAGCGGCAGGTGCTGTCCGGCGAACTGGACCTCGTGCTGACGCCGCAGGGCACTCTCGCGGAGAAGCTGCGCGCCGGCGGCGCGGGCATCCCCGGGTTCTACACCCGCACGGCCTTCGGCACCAACCTCGCCGAAGGCAAGGACACCAGGGTCTTCGACGGCACCGAATACGTTCTCGAAGAAGGCATTCGGGCCGACGTGGCCATCGTCAAGGCGTGGAAGGGCGATACCGCCGGCAATCTCGTCTACCGCAAGACGGCGCGCAACTTCAACCCCATGATCGCCACTTGCGGCGCGACCACCGTCGCCGAGGTGGAGGAACTGGTGGAGGTCGGCGAGCTGGACCCCGACCTGATCCACACCCCGGGTATCTACGTCGACCGCATCATCGAGGGCACCGGCTACGAGAAGCGCATCGAGTTCCGCACCACGAGTGGCGGCGCCGCGCTGAAGAACGACAGCCCCGTCCGCGAACGGATGGCCCGGCGCGCCGCTCAGGAATTGCGCGACGGCTTCTACGTGAACCTGGGCATCGGCATTCCGACCTTGGTGGCCAACTACATTCCCGACGGCATCAAGGTCACGCTGCAATCGGAGAATGGCCTATTGGGCATCGGCGCATACCCCAGCGAAGACACCGTCGACCCCGATCTCATCAACGCAGGTAAGCAGACCATCACCAGCCTGCCCGGGTCCAGCTTCTTTTCCAGCGCCGATTCCTTCGCGATGATCCGCGGCGGCCACATCGACCTGTCCATCCTGGGCGCCCTGGAGGTCGCGGACAACGGCGACCTGGCCAACTGGATGGTGCCGGGCAAAATGGTCAAAGGGCCGGGCGGCGCAATGGATTTGGTGTCCGGCGTCAAACGCGTGATCGTGCTGATGGACCACACCGCGAAAGACGGTAGCCCGAAGATCCTCAGCCAGTGCACCCTGCCGCTCACCGGTAAGGCCGTGGTCGACATGATCATCACGAACCTGTGCGTTTTCGACGTCGAGCCTGGACAGGGGCTGGTGCTCACCGAGTTGCAGCCCGGCGTCACGGTCGAGGAAGTTCGCGCCAAGACGGGCTGCGACTTCAAAGTCGCGGTCTGAGCGCGCGGCCGGCTATTCGGCGGCCGGCAGCCGCTCGGATTCCCGGTCGTCAGAGCTCGGCGCGTGCTTGCGCCCCCGGTAGCTTCGCCAGGCGGCGATGAACGCCGGCATCAGTGAGACCAGCAGGATGGCCAACAGGATTTTCTGCAGGTTGTGGTGGACGAACGGCACGTTGCCCATGAAGTAGCCCGCCAGCGTGACACCGCCGCCCCACAGGGTGCCGCCGACGATGTCGAAGCCGAGGAAGACCGGGTAGCGCATGTAGGAGACCCCGGCGACCGGGGGGACGAACGTCCGCACGAAAGGCGCGAACCGGGCCAGGATGATCGCCCAGGGCCCATATTTCTCGAAGAACGCGTGTGACTCGGTCACGTAATGCTTCTTGAAGAACCGGGAGTCTTCCTTCTTGAACAGCGCGGGGCCGATTCGACGGCCGATGAAGTACCCCGTCTGATCGCCCAGTATCGCCACCGTGGCGACGGCCGGGGCCAGCACCCAGATGCTGGCCGGTGGGTTCGGGTGCGCGGCCAGCAAGCCGCCGGTGAACAGCAGCGATTCGCCGGGCAGCAGCGGAAACAGCAGTCCGGTCTCGATGAAGACGATGATCAGGATGCCGGGCAGCACCGCGGACCCGAAGACGCCATCGGCGCCCAACCAATACATCGGGTCGAAGATGTGGGGCAGGGCCGTCACGGCGGTGCTCATGGTCTCTCAACATACCGGCGAAATGACCCCGTCCCGCACCAAGCCCGGACTAACGCGCGCCCCGGGCCGGGCGGTCGATTCGCCAGGGTAGCTGCCGGCCAGCCATCCGTGGTTGGGTAGGACCAGCCGTCAGGAGGTGTCTTATGCCCATCGCCACGCCCGAGGTCTATGCCGAGATGCTGCGACGCGCCAAGGAGCACTCGTATGCCTTCCCGGCGATCAACTGCACGTCGTCGGAGACGGTCAACGCGGCCATCAAGGGCTTCGCCGACGCGGGCAGCGACGGGATCATCCAATTCTCCACGGGCGGCGCCGAATTCGCGTCCGGGCTGGGTGTCAAGGACATGGTGACCGGTGCGGTGGCGCTGGCCGAGTTCACGCGTTCCATCGCGGACAGCTACCCGATCAATGTCGCGCTGCACACCGACCACTGCCCCAAGGACAAGCTGGACACCTATGTCCGCCCGCTGTTGGCGATTTCGGCCGAACGGGTGGCCGCAGGCCACGACCCGTTGTTCGGGTCGCACATGTGGGACGGATCGGCCGTGCCGATCGACGAGAACCTCCAAATCGCGCGGGAATTGCTCAAGGACGCGGCGGCCGCCAAGATCATCCTGGAGATCGAGATCGGCGTGGTGGGTGGCGAGGAGGACGGGGTCGCCCACGAGATCAACGACAAGCTCTACACGTCACCGGACGACTTCGAGAAGACCATCGATGCGCTGGGCCACGGCGAGCACGGCAAGTACTTGCTCGCCGCCACCTTCGGCAACGTGCACGGTGTCTACAAGCCGGGCAACGTCAAGCTCCGCCCCGACATACTGGCTCAGGGACAGCAGGTCGCGGCGGCGAAGCTGGGACTTCCCGAGGACGCCAAGCCGTTCGACTTCGTCTTCCACGGCGGTTCCGGTTCGCTGACGTCGGAGATCGAGGAGTCGCTGCGCTACGGCGTGGTGAAGATGAACGTCGACACCGACACCCAGTACGCGTTCACCCGCCCCATCGCCGGTCACATGTTCGGCAACTACGACGGCGTGCTCAAGGTCGACGGCGAGGTCGGCGTCAAGAAGGTCTACGACCCGCGCAGCTATCTGAAGAAGGCCGAGGCGTCGATGTCCGAGCGAGTGGTCCAGGCCTGCACCGACCTGCACTGCGCCGGAAAGTCGGTCGGCAGCTAGCCGCTGGCGGACTGGCAGACCTTCCACTGGTCGTCGCGATACTGCAGGTCCATGCTGCGGGTCGAGCGCAGCTGCGGGTCGTAGGCCATGAACGTGGTGACGTTGGCCTCGGCGTGCTGGCCGTTGACCACCACCTGATCGATGCTGGCGATCACCGGATACTGCTTGGCCGCCGACACCCGCCGATAGGTTTCGTCCCAGGCGTGTTCGTCGTAGTCCGCGTAGCCGTCGCGAGTGGTGCCGCACGTGATGGTGCGCAGCGTGGTCAGGTCACCCCGCTGGATCGCGACGTCGAAGTTCTGAATGGTCTGCCGAACCTGGTCTTCCCGTGAGGCATTCGAGTGTTTGCCCCGGGTGAGCAGCACGGTGCCCAGGATCGCGATCGCGGCAAGCGCCAAGACGATCACGACCAGCGCCAGTATCCAGCCCCAGTTGAATTGCCGCGAAGTGCGCAGCTTTCCGCCGAGCCGCGGTGGGATCGATTGCGGGACAGCGGCTTTGGGAGGGGCCCCGAACCGTGCGGTGCCTTCCTGGCCGGGCGGCGCCCCGAAGACCTCGGTGGCGGGCTCCGGCGTGGTGGCGATGACCGTGGTTTCTTTGGCGTCGAAGCCCGGCGCGGTGAAGCGACGTTCGCGCTGCGGCCCGTCCGCTATCTCCTCGGGGCCGCTCTGCGGGTCGGATCTGTTGATCACCTCGGTCTCGGTTTCGGGGTCGCTGGGGACCAGGGGGACGCCCTCGGTGGCGTCGTCTCTGGTTTCGAAGCCGGACTCGGCCCCCCACTCGTCGCTCGGTTCGCTGCGAGACTCACGTGGGTCGAACCCGGGCCGTTTCGGCGCGCCGCCGCGGTCGGGATCGGATCGTCTGGGCATGAGTACTACTGTCCTCCCGCTTCGTCGGGTAGTTGCAGAGCTTAGCGACCGAGTGCCCGGCTTCCGGCGTTGGCCGAGGTGCGTCACGGGGAAAAATGGGCGAGCTGCAGAATAGAACCATGTCGCCGATGGGAGACCTGCTCGGACCCGACCCGATCCTGCTGCCCGGAGATACCGAAGCCGAGGCAGAGCTGCTCGCCGGCGAGGAGCCGGGCATTGTGGCCGCCGCGCATCCGACGGCGTCGGTGGCCTGGGCGACGCTGGCCGAGCAGGCGCTGGCCGACGATCGGGCGATCACCGCGTACGCCTATGCCCGCACCGGCTACCACCGCGGCCTGGACCAGCTGCGCCGAAACGGCTGGAAGGGCTTCGGCCCGGTGCCCTACTCGCACGAACCCAACCGCGGCTTTCTGCGGTGCGTGGCGGCCCTGGCGCACGCAGCCGACACGATCGGCGAAACCGACGAGTACTCGCGCTGCCTGGACCTGCTGGACGACTGCGACCCCGAAGCGCGCAAGGCGCTCGGGCTTTAAAAGCTGTCCGAACAATCGGTGTCGTCGGGGCAGTCGATCTGAACGGTGGCGTGCTCCAGTCCCCGAGCCGATAACACCGCGCGCGCGTCGTGCAGCACCCGCGCGGAGTCGCCTTCGCTGATCAGGTGTGCGGTGCACATGTCCTTGCCGGGCGAGAGCGTCCACACGTGCAGGTCGTGCACGTCGGTCACCCCGTCGACGGCGCCGAGCGCGGCGCGCAGTTCCTCGACGTCGATATGGGCAGGCGACGATTCGGACAGGATCCGCAGCGCGTCGCGGGCCAGCGCGATGGCCCGGGGTAACACCCAGAGCGCGACCAGCACCGCCACGACCACATCGGCATAGGGCCAGTGCGTGGTCACGGTGACCACCCCGGCGATCAACACGCCCAGGCTGCCCACGGTGTCGGCGACGACTTCCATGTAGGCGCCCTTGACGGCCAGGCTGCCCGACGAATGGGAACGCAACAGCAGCGCGACCACGAAGTTGGCGGCGAGCCCGGCCAGCGCGACCACGATCATCGGCACGCCGGGGACGGCGGGTGCTTCGCGGAGCCGCCGGATGGCTTCGTAGAGGATGAACAGCGCCACGCCGATGAGCAGGCCGGCGTTGGCGACGGCCGTGAACACCTCGGCGCGATGCCAGCCGTAGGTGCGGGCGGGCGACGAGCTGCCGCGGCGCGCCATGCTGACGGCGGCCAGTCCCATGAAGACGGCGACGACGTCGGTCAGCATGTGGCCGGCGTCGGCCAGCAGCGCGATCGAGTTGATCAGCAGCGAGGTGACCAGCTCCACCACGAAGAACGCCGCCAGGATCGCCGCGGCCATGATCATGCGTGGGATCAGCCGAGCGTCGCCCGAGTCGGCGGGGGTGTGGTTGTGGCCTGCGCCCATGGGCCGAAATATATGCGTAGCGACGCATATATGGCAAGGGTCAGAACCAGCGGCTCCAGAAGCGGGTCAGCGCGTTGCCCCAGCCCACCAGCACATCCGGCACGCCGGACAGGTCGAACAGGGACAGCACGAGCCCGAAGAACCATTGGTTGAGCACCGGCGCCAGGAGCAGGAACAGCAGGATGACGAAGCCCCACTGTTTGGCGGGCGCCAGCGCCCGCTGGGTCTGGGGATTCAGGTGCGGTTCCAGGGCGTCGTAACCGTCCAGGCCCGGGATGGGCAGCAGATTCAGCAGCACGGCGGTGAGCTGGAGAAACGCCAGGAACGCCACACCGGCCCACAGCACCACGTGCGCCGGGTCGAAGAACAATCGCGTCGTCACCAGCAGCAGCACCGCCAGCACGAGGTTGGCCGCCGGGCCCGCCAGGCTGACCATGGTGCGCCGGGCGGGCGGCATGAACCAGGTCCGCACGTACACCGCCGCGCCGGGCAGACCGATCCCGCCCAGCAGGATGATCACCATCGGCAGCAGCAGCGAGAGCGCGGGATGGCTGTAGCGGCGCGGGTCCAGCGTCAGGTAGCCGCGCACCGCGGCATCGCGATCGCCGAACCGCCAGGCCGTCACCGCGTGCCCGAATTCGTGCAGGCACAGCGACACCAGCCAGCCGGCGATGACGAAGATGAACACGCCGGTATACGCCAGCGGCCGTGTGCTGACCCCGGCCGACCAGGCTAACGCGGCGCCCGCGCCCGTCAGCCCGATCAGGCCCAAGAAGATCGGGCTGGGCCGTACCGATTCGTGTTGGGAGGCAGGGAAGCTCACCGGTCGAAACTAGCCGACCAGCAGCCAGCCTTCGATGTTGCGGTAGAACGCCGAGCGGCGGACGGCGCGCGCCACGGGAACGCCGTCGCGCAGCACGGCGGCACCGTTGCTGCCCAGCTGCGCGGCGCGGCCGGTGACCCATCGGCGCCAGAGGCGGCCCGTACCGGGGCCCGCGACCGCCGCACGCAGGCCCGGCGCGGCCAGCATCGGCTCGATCCACACGCCCGCGACGTCGCCGTCGAACAACGTCGTGTCGTCGACCACCGCTTCGCCGTGGATCCACCGCGCGTCGCCCGCCGGCACCCAGCAGGCCCGCCCGACGACCACCGAACCGGTCTCGTCGCGGATCAGCGTCACCCGCCGGGCGGAGCCACGCCTGGCCCGCCACACCGCCCGGAATCCGGTCGGCAGACGGTAGATCCGGGTTGCCCGGGTGCGGCGGCGGGGCGCGTAAGCCACCTCGACGTCCAACCGCTCGGCACGCAGCAGCCGGGTCAGCACGCTGGCCAGCTCGGCGTCGCCGCCCAGCACGACCAGCCGTCGGAACGCCCCGATCGCGCCATCGATGGCGTCCGGGTCGCCGGGCGCCCCGACCCGGACGACGGCCAGGCCGGCGAGCGGCCGCGGCACCCGGCGGTCGCCGAACACCACCGCCGCCATGTCCGCGAGGCTGGCGCCCGCCCCTACCGGCTCTGTCATGCCTGTCTCGCCACCTCCTGGCTTAAGCTGGTTTGCCCGGCGCCTCAGCCGGCCACCGGTGGCCCGCGCGGTCGCCAGGCTAGGGTGGGTCACCGGCTGGACCACAATACGCAGGCGAGATCAGGTGGGAGCGTGTCATGCCGGCAATCGTCCTCATCGGCGCCCAATGGGGCGACGAGGGCAAAGGTAAGGCCACCGATTTGCTCGGTGGGCGCGTTCAGTGGGTGGTGCGCTATCAGGGCGGCAATAACGCCGGGCACACGGTCGTCCTGCCCACCGGCGAGAACTTCGCGCTGCACCTCATCCCGTCGGGAGTGCTGACCCCCGGCGTCACCAACGTCATCGGCAACGGCGTGGTGGTCGATCCCGGGGTGTTGCTGGACGAGCTGAAGGGCCTCGAAGACCGCGGGGTCGACACCTCCCGGCTGCTCATCTCCGCCGACGCGCACCTGCTGTTGCCCTACCACGTGGCCATCGACAAGGTCACTGAGCGCTACATGGGCAACAAGAAGATCGGCACCACCGGCCGCGGCATCGGCCCCTGCTACCAGGACAAGATCGCGCGCATCGGCATCCGGGTCGCCGACGTGCTGGATCGGGAGGTGTTGACGCACAAGGTCGAAGCCGCGCTGGAACTGAAAAACCAGATCCTGGTCAAGATCTACAACCGCAAGGCGTTGGATCCGCACCAGGTGGTCGAGGCCCTGCTGGAGCAGGCCGAGGGCTTCAAACACCGGATCGCCGACACCCGGTTGCTGCTCAACACCGCGCTGGAGGCCGGCGAGGCGGTGCTGCTGGAGGGCTCGCAGGGCACGTTGCTCGACGTCGACCACGGCACCTATCCCTACGTGACGTCGTCGAATCCGACGGCGGGCGGCGCCGCCGTGGGTTCGGGGATCGGCCCCACCCGGATCACCGCCGTGCTAGGCATCCTCAAGGCCTACACCACCCGCGTGGGCTCGGGCCCGTTCCCCACCGAGCTGTTCGACGAGAACGGCGAATACCTGTCGAAGACGGGCGGCGAATTCGGCGTCACCACCGGACGGCGCCGGCGCTGTGGCTGGTTCGACGCCGTCATCGCCCGCTACGCGACCCGGGTCAACGGCATCACCGACTTCTTCCTGACCAAACTCGACGTGTTGTCCAGTCTGGAAACGGTTCCGGTGTGCGTCGGCTACCAGATCGACGGTGAGCGCATCCACGAGATGCCGATGACGCAAAGCGACCTGTCCCGCGCCGAACCCGTCTACGAAGAACTGCCCGGCTGGTGGGAGGACATCTCGCACGCAAGGGAATTCGACGACCTGCCCGCCAAAGCGCGCGATTACGTGCTGCGGCTGGAAGAACTTGCCGGAGCACATATTTCGTGCATCGGCGTGGGGCCCGGCCGTGAGCAGACCATCGTGCGCCGCGATGTCCTGGCGGCCCGTCCGTGACGGACGCCGCTTCCGATCCCAAAGACCTCGACCCCGAATACGAGCACCACGGCGGCTTCCCGGAATACGGGGTGGCCGACCCGGGGCCGGGATTCGGGCGATTCGTGGCGGCCATGCGGCGGCTGCAGGACCTCGCTGTGTCGGCTGACCCCGGCGACGACCTGTGGGACGACGCGGCCGATCGAGTCGAGGCGCTGACCGAGCTGCTGGGACCGTTTCAGGCCGCCGTGGAGGGGCAGGCGCCGGCCGGCCGGACGCCGGGCCTGCCCGGCATGGGCAGTCTGCTGCTGCCGCCGTGGACGTTGACGCGATACGAGCCCGACGGCTGCGAGATGCGGGGCCATTTCACCCGGTTTCACGTCGGGGGCAACCATGCGGTGCACGGCGGCGTGCTGCCGCTGTTGTTTGATCACATGTTCGGCATGGTGTCCCACGCCTCGAACCGCCCGATCAGCCGGACGGCATTCCTTCATGTCGACTACCGCAAGATCACCCCGATCGACGTGCCGTTGGCGGTGCGCGGACGGGTCACCAGCACCGAGGGTCGCAAGGCGTTCGTGTCCGCGGAACTAATCGACGAGGACGGCGCGCTGCTGGCCGAGGCTAACGGCCTGATGGTGCAGTTACTCCCAGGCCAGCCCTGAGGCCGGATGGCCCGCTTCCTCAGCACCCCGCCGCGCGGGCCGCATCGTCAGCGGGCGAGCCCGGGCTCCCACATTCGGAACCGACCTATCCTTGAGCCGTGACTGACGGCGTGACCGACGGACGGGACGACGAAACGACGGCGCTCGTCGTGCCCCAGCAAGCTCCCGCGCCCGCCGACGCCCATTCCGCCCCCGCCGACGACAGGCCGACGGTGGTGCTGCTGGGTTCTGGCGAGATCAGCCGCGAGCTGGCGATCGACCTGGGGCGCCTAGGAGCCCGGGTGGTCGCCGTCGACCAGGATCCGCACGCGCCCGCGCACGGGGTGGCCGACCAGGCACTGGTGCTCCCGCTGACCGACGCGGCCGAGCTGTCCGCGGCACTGCGGCGGCTGCAGCCCGACTTCGTGGTGACCGCGAGCGACGCCGTCGCCGTGGGTGCGCTCGACGCGCTGGCCTCGGGATCCGGCGGGAACCACACCGAGCTGGTGCCCAGCGCTCGCGCCGTGCGGCTCAGTGCGGACCGCGAGGGCTTGCGCCGGCTGGCCGCCGACGAGTTGGGGCTGCCCACCGCGCCGTTCTGGTTCGTCGGGTCGCTGGGCGAGCTCGAAGCGGTGGGCGCGCACGCCGGCTACCCCTTGTTGATCAAGCCGGTGACCGGACCGACCGGGCCGGGGCAATCGGTGGCGTCGCGGCGCGAGGACCTCGGGCCGGCGTGGCAACGCGCGGTGGGCGGTCACGCGGGCCCCGGACAGCCGCGGGTGCTGGCCGAAACCGTGGTCGAGGTCGAGTTCTACGTGACGCTGCTGGCCGTGCGCGGCGACGGGCCCGAGGGTCCGGTGATCGAATTCTGTTCGCCCATCGGTCATCGTGACTCCGGCGGGCAGGTGCTGGAATCGTGGCAACCGCAGAAGATGAGTGCGGCGGCGACGGACGCCGCGAAGTCGATCGCCGCGCGCATAGTGAAGGCGCTGGGTGGCCGCGGCGTCTTCGCCGTCGAATTGATGATCAACGGGGACGAGGTGTACTTCGTCGACGTCACGTCCCACCCCACCGACACGGTCTGGGTGACGTTGCGCAGCCAGCGACTCTCCGCGTTCGAACTGCAGGCCCGCACCATCTTGGGCCTGCCGGTGGACACCATGATGGTTTCGCCGGCCGCCGCCCGCGCGATCGATGCCGTCGCCTCCCATGGTCCCGCCGCGCTGACCGGCGCTCTGAGCGTGCCCGAAAGTGACCTGCGGGTGGTCGGGCGCGGCTACCGCGCCCTGGCCACGGCACCGGAGGTGACGGCCGCCCGCGAGCGCGCCGGCCAGGTCGCCGGGCGGCTCGCCGCGCCAGAGTCATCCGGCTGAGCCCGCGCGGCCGTTCGGCCGAATCGACCGCCCCCAGCTCAGTGCGGCGACGGCCTCGATAGCATCGCAGGTCAGATACCGCTGCGGGGGCTGGGGGCAGTCCGGCCGGGGCTTGACCGCCGTCGCGCGGATAGGGTGGCTGACAACGAACAATGAGGGAAACGAGCATGAGCACAGAGCGCGCACACTCCTACGCCGGGGACATCTCGCCCCTGGAGGCATGGAAGCTGCTCAGCGACAACCCCGACGCCGTGCTGGTCGACGTGCGCACCGACGCCGAATGGCGATTCGTCGGTGTACCCGATCTGTCCAGCCTCGGCCGCGAGGTGTTGTTCTTGGAGTGGAATACCTCCGACGGGCAGCGCAACCCGAATTTCGCCGACCAACTGCGCGAGCAGGTGAAAGAGACCGGGGCGCAGCGCCCCGTGCTGTTCTTGTGTCGCTCCGGACAACGCTCCATCGGCGCCGCCGAGGTCGCAACGCAGCTGGGTATCACGCCGGCGTACAACGTCCTGGACGGCTTCGAGGGACAACTCGACGCCGACGGCCATCGGGGCGAAACCGGTTGGCGCGCAATCGGTTTGCCTTGGAAACAGGGCTGAGCCGGCGATGACCCCAGCCGACAACGATTCCGTTCGCGTGCCCGCGGCGCTGCCCGACGGCGTCAGCCAGGCGACCGTCGGCGTGCGCGGCGGCCTGTTGCGTTCGAATTTCGACGAGACCGCCGAGGGGATGTTCCTGACGTCGGGCTACGTCTACGAGTCCGCGGCGGTTGCGGAGGGGTCGTTCACCGGTGAGGTGGACCGCTTCGTCTACTCGCGCTACGGCAACCCGACCGTGACGATGTTCGAGGAGCGGTTGCGCCTGCTGGAAGGGGCCCCGGCGGCCTTCGCCACCGCGAGCGGCATGGCGGCGGTGTTCACCTCTCTGGGCGCGCTGCTGGGGGCGGGGGACCGGCTGGTCGCGTCGCGCAGCCTGTTCGGTTCGTGTTTCGTGGTGTGCAACGAGATCCTGCCGCGCTGGGGGGTCGAAACCGTTTTCGTCGACGGCGACGACCTGGCGCAGTGGGAGCAGGCGTTGTCGGTGCCCACCACTGCGGTGTTCTTCGAGACGCCGTCGAATCCGATGCAGTCGCTGGTTGACATCGCCGCGGTGAGCGACCTTGCCCACGCCGCGGGCGCAAAAGTGGTGCTGGACAACGTATTTGCAACACCGCTTCTACAGCAGGGCATTCCGCTCGGCGTCGACGTGGTGGTGTACTCCGCCACCAAGCACATCGACGGTCAGGGCCGGGTGCTCGGCGGGGCCATCCTGGGCGACAAGGAGTACATCGACGGCCCGGTGCAGAAGCTGATGCGGCACACCGGCCCGGCGATGAGCGCATTCAACGCCTGGGTGTTGGTGAAAGGGCTTGAGACCATGGCGGTCCGGGTGGAATACAGCAACAACTCGGCCTTCCGCATCGCCGAATTCCTGGAGAGCCATCCGGCGGTGAGCTGGGTCCGCTACCCGTATCTGACCTCGCACCCGCAGTACGATTTGGCCAAGCGTCAGATGTCCGGCGGGGGAACGGTGATCACGTTCGCGCTCGACTGCCCCGACGGCAAGGCCAAGCAACGCGCCTTCGAGGTGCTGGACAAGCTACAGCTGATCGACATCTCGAACAATCTCGGCGACGCCAAATCCCTTGTCACACATCCCGCGACCACCACGCACCGGGCGATGGGCCCGGAGGGCCGCGCGGCCATCGGACTCGGTGACGGCGTGGTGCGCATCTCCGTCGGGCTGGAAGGCACCGACGATCTGATCGCCGACATCGATCGGGCGCTGAGCTAACCCGCCTGTTTCTCGGCCGCGTCGATGCGTTCGGCCGCCGCCAGGGTTCCCTCCTGCGCTTGCTGCTCCACCCAATCCACCACCGGGCGGGCATACATCATCTGGCTGGTGATGGCCATTTGGCCGCGCGTGCGGCCCAGGAAGGAAATGCCCCAGGAGAACATGGCGGCGATGCGGTTGCGGAAGCCAACCAGGTACAACAGGTGCAGCAGCAGCCAGGCCAGCCAGGCGATGAAGCCGCCGAACTCCAGCTTGCCGACCTTCGCGACGGCGCTGTACCGCGAGATCAGCGCCATGCTGCCCTTGTCGAAGTACTTGAACGGCTTGCGGTTGGCGGGATCGTCGTGGCCCTTCACCGCCTCCTTGATGAGCTTGGTGACGTAGCGCGCCCCCTGGATGGCGCCCTGCGCCATGCCGGGGACGTCGGGCACCGACATCAGGTCGCCGACCACGAAGACGTAGGGATGCCCCTTGACGGTGAGGTCGGGTTCGACGATCACCCTTCCGGCGCGGTCGGTCTCGGTCCCGTCGGACTGCTCGGCGATCATTTTGCCCAACGAGCTGGCCTGCACCCCCGCCGCCCACACCTTGCACGCACATTCGATGCGGCGCTCGCCGCCGTCCTTCTCCTTGATCGTGATGCCCATGTAGTCGACCGCGGTCACCATCGCGTTCAGCTGAACCTCGACGTCCATCTTCTCCAGCCGCCGCTGCGCCTTGAGGCCGAGCTTGGGGCCCATCGGGGGTAGCACCGCGGGTGCCGCGTCCAGCAGGATGACCCGGCATTCGCTGGGGGTGATCGTCCGGAACGCCCCGGCCAGCGTCCGCTCGGCGAGCTGCACGATCTCGCCGGCCAGCTCGACCCCGGTCGGCCCGGCGCCGACGACCACGAACGTCAGGCGGCGTTGCCGCTCGGCCGGGTCGGTGGCAACCTCGGCGGCCTCGAACGCGCCGAGGATGCGGGCCCGCAGCTCGAGGGCGTCGTCGACGCTCTTCATGCCGGGGGCGAAGGCCGCGTACTGGTCGTTTCCGAAGTACGACTGCTGCGCGCCCGCAGCGACGATGAGGCTGTCGAACGGCGTCACCGTCTGCATGCCCATCAGGTGCGAGGTGACCGTCTTCGCCGTCAGATCGACCTCGCTGACCTCGCCCCACAGCACCCGGACGTTCTTCTGCCGCCGCAGGATCAGCCGGGTGGTCGGGGCGATGTCACCCTCGGACAGGATGCCGGTGGCCACTTGGTACAGCAACGGCTGGAACAGATGGGTCGTCGTCTTCGAGATCAGGGTGACGTCCACGTCGGCCCGTCTGAGCGCCCTGGCCGCGTTCAGCCCGCCGAATCCGCTTCCGATGATGACGACGTGATGACGCGACATGCTCACCCCTTCTGTTTTCCGCAAGCCCCCTGCGGCGCAGACCCAGCCTATGACTCGGCTGCCCCTAGAACGGCCAGCCGTTGGAGTTGTCCTTGAATTTGCCGTTGACCGCGCTGCAGAAGTCGTCGGCGGTGCCGGCGAGCAGGACGTAGTACGTCTCGCCGCGGCGGCTCTCGAAGGTGTTGGGGGTGCTCCAGCCGGAGTTGCAGAGCGAACTCGGCGTGCCGGCGGTGGCTCTGCGCCAGTTGGTCTTGGCGCAGGCGACCAGGCCGTCGACATTCGGCGTAGCGGTCTTGGCCGCGACCACCATCGCGCCTCCCCATTGACCATCGCTGCGCCGATAGGCCCGCGCCCCGAATCCGGCGTTGTTCGTCTGGCATGCCAGCGCGCGGCGCATCAGCGAGAAGGGCGCGGTCAGTTGCGAATTCGTGCCCGCGGCGGCGGTCGTGATGAATTGCGCGGCGTCCGAGCCGTCAACCTCCTGCACGTCAGGCTTGCCGAAGGTGAACAGCTGCTGCGCGATGCCGGCGTTGCTGCCGCCGCCGATGATCGGGCCACCGCCGCTGGACGTCATCGCGGGAAGCGTCCCGGCGGGATCGGCACCCGCCGTGGGCATACCGGCGGCGGCGCCCAGCGCCAGCAGCAAGATCATGCTGCGAAACGGGCGGGCGGTGAGTCTCATGACCCCTATTTCAGCACGTGCGCGTAGTCGGCGCGGTGGTCGTCGGCGATCAATCCGGTCAGCACGTGCCGGGTCTGCAACGCGATGTACTGGTCGATGCCATAGATCGTCCCGAAGTGCCACTGTTTGAGCGCCCAGCCGTGGGCGAGCAGCATGATGTCGAACACGGTCAGGTCGACGTCGACGCCGCGAAAGACCCCCTGGGCGATGCCGTCCTCGATCACCGCGCGCAGTGGTGCGGCGCTGGCGATTTCGAGGTCCTTGATCTGGGCGCGGCCGGCCGACCCGAGCGTGCGGCTCTCCCGATAGGTCAGCACCACACCGTCGAGGTTCTCGTCGACGATCTGGGCATAGCGGCGCACACCCGCGGTCAATTGGTCGACGACGTCGTCGCCGGCGGCAGCGATGACCGGTGCCAGCTGGTCGCGGAACGCGTCCAGGATCCGCACGATCGTCGCGAGCAGCAGGTCCTCCTTGCCGCCGAAGTATTTGTAGATCAGGCCGACGCTGACCTTGGCTTCGGCGGCCAGGTCCTGCATGGACATCTGGTGAAACCCGTTGCGGCCCATGACCTTGACCGCGGCATCCAGCACCTGGCGGCGCCGCGAGCCGGCCCGGGCCGCGCGCACCGCCTCCTCGGCGGGGAGATCGCTGTAATCGGTGACCAATGAAGACCTCAGATGCCCAGGTCCTTGGCGATGATCGTCTTCATGATCTCGTTGGTGCCGCCGTAGATGGTCTGAATGCGGGCGTCGACGAAGGCGCGCGCCACGCTGTATTCGCGCATGTAGCCGTATCCGCCGTGCAACTGCAGGCAGCGGTCCGCGGTGCGCACCTGCAGGTCGGTGGTCCACCACTTCAGCCGGGCGGCGCGCGCGGCGGTCAGCTCACCCACCAGGTGTTCGGCGAGGCAGTCGTCGAGATAGGTACGGGCGATGTCGATTTCGGTTGCGAGCTCGGCGAGGACGAATTGGCTGTTCTGGAAGCTGGCGATCGGTGAGCCGAACGCCGTGCGGTCGCGCACGTAGTCGAGGGTCTGCGCCAAAATGCCCTCCGCCGCGGCCACCGCCCCGACCCCGAGGGCGAGCCGCTCCTGGGGCAGGTTCTTCATCAGCTGGTAGAAACCCCTGCCCTCGGCTTCGAGCAGATTGGCCCTCGGCACCCGCATATCGGTGAAGGTGAGCTCGCTGGTGTCCTGGGCGTGCAGGCCGATCTTCTCCAGGTTGCGGCCGCGGGAAAAGCCGGGTGTGGCGGGGTCGACGACCAGGAGCGACAGCCCGTGGTGCCGGTCCGGCGAGGTGCGCACGGCGATGACGAACAGATCGCCGATCTGCCCGTTGGAGATGAACGTCTTGGCGCCGTTGACGACGTAGTCGTCACCGTCGCGCACGGCCGTCGTGCGGATGCCGGCCAGATCGCTGCCGGTGCCGGGCTCGGTCATCGCGATGGCGAGCACCGTCTCGCCGGTGACCACGCCGGGCAGCCAGCGCTGTTGCTGTTCGGGTGTGGTCAAATCGGTGAGATAGGGCAGCACCACGTCGTTTTGCAGCGTGAAGGCGATGGCCTCGGCGGCGGCACCCGCGCGCTGCAATTCGTCGATCACGATCGCGTTGTAGCGGAAATCGCTCACGCCCGGGCCGCCGAAATGCTCGGGCACCGAGAAGCCCAGCAGCCCGAGTTTGCCCGCCTCGATGAACAGCGAGCGATCCCACTGGCCGTCCCGTTCCCAACGCTCGTGATTGGGCACGACCGTATGCCGCACGAAATCGCTTACCAGTTCCCGGAACTGGTGATGCTCGGACGTGTACTCCAGGTGTGCGGCCATCGATGCTCGGAGTCAGCGGAAGGCGTCGCTGCCGGTGAAGGCCTGGCCGAGGACCAGCTGGTGCATCTCGGGCGTCCCCTCGTACGTCAGCACGGATTCCAGGTTGACCATGTGCCGGATGACGGGATATTCCAGGGATATTCCATTGCCGCCCAATATGGTTCGCGCGGTCCGGCAGATCTTGATCGCCTCGCGGGTGTTGTTGAGCTTGCCGAAACTCACCTGTTCGGGGCGCAGCCCGCCGCTGTCCTTGAGGCGGCCGAGGTGCAGCGACAGCAGCTGGCCCTTGTGCAGTTCGACCGCCATGTCGACGAGCTTGGCCTGGGTCAGCTGGAAGCCGGCGATGGGGCGGCCGAATTGGGTGCGCTGAGTCGAGTAATCGAGAGCGGCCTGCCAGGCCGAGCGGGCCGCACCCATCGAGCCCCAGATGATTCCGTAGCGGGCCTCGGATAGACAGGACAGTGGCCCGCGCAGCCCTTTGGCCTCGGGCAGCATCGCCTCGGCCGGCACCCGCACGTCGTCGAGCACCAGCTCGCTGGTGATCGAGGCCCGCAGCGACAGCTTGTGGTGAATGGTGTTGGCGCTGAATCCCGGCGTCCTGGTCGGCACGATGAAACCGCGGATCCCGTCGTCGGTGGCGGCCCAGACGACCGCGACGTCGGCGACCGAGCCGTTGGTGATCCACAGCTTGCGTCCGTTCAGCACCCAGTGCGAACCATCTTGGCGCGCACGGGTTTTCATCGCGGCGGGATCGGAGCCGACGTCGGGTTCGGTCAGGCCGAAGCAGCCGAGCAGCTCGCCGGTGGCCATGCCGGGCAGCCATTCCTGCTTCTGCTCCTCGGACCCGAAGTTCCAGATCGCGAACATGGCCAGCGAGCCCTGCACCGAGACCATCGATCGAATACCGGAGTCGGCGGCCTCGAGCTCGGTACAGGCCAGGCCGTAGTGCACTGACGACGCCCCTCCGCAGCCGTACCCGTCCAAATGCATCCCGAGCAGGCCGAGTTGACCGAAGCCCTTGGCCAGTTCGCGCACCGGCAGGTCGCCGATTTCGAACCATTCCGCGACGTGCGGCAGGACATGCTCGGCGCAGAATCCCCGCACGGTGTCGCGCACGGCAAGCTCATCGCTGGACAGCGAGGCGTCCAGGCCGAGCGGATCGTCGCGGTCGAAGGCGGGTGGTGTCTGAGTGCTCATGTGATCAGCCTGCCATCGTCAGGCCGCCGGTCACCACCGCGAGGCCGGCGCGTGAATGGCTGTTCATTGCTGACGAATGTAGGTTCACCGCGGCCGCGCGGTCAAGGATTGCGCCGTGTCCCGGTAGTCTGCCCGCATGCTTAGGCTCCAGCGGCCGGCCTGGCTCGCGGTGGATGTCGTCGGTGTGCTGGTGTTCTGCGCCGTGGGACGCCGGAGCCATGACGAAGGCCTCGATGTCACCGGCATCGCCGTGACGGCGTGGCCGTTTCTCACCGGTACCGCCGTCGGGTGGCTGGTCTCTCGCGGGTGGCGGCGGCCGGCCGCGGTCGCGCCGACGGGGGTCGCCGTGTGGTTGTGCACCGTGATCATCGGCATGCTGCTGCGCAAGGCGACCTCCGCCGGCGTGGCGGCGAGTTTCGTCGTGGTCGCGACGACGGTCACCGCGCTGTTGTTGCTTGGCTGGCGAGTGGCCGCCGGGCTGATCCTGCGGCGTCGCTCCGGCGTCTGAGACGACCATGGTGCAGACGGCCGACGTGGCGGTAAGCGCAACATTCGGTGCGGCCGCGCGGGCGGTGGCCACCGACAAGGGGCTGTTGAACGATCCGTTCGCGGAGCCGCTGCTGTGCGCCGTCGGGATCGACTACCTCACCCGGGCGATCAAGGACCGTGTGTTCGCCGAGGACGACGGCGACGATCCCGCGATGACAGGGTTGATGGACGCGCTGGCGGCGCATACGCGGTTCGTCGACGAATTCCTTGCCGACGCCGTCCGGTCGGGCATCCGGCAGGTGGTGATCCTGGCGTCGGGCCTGGACACCCGGCCCTACCGGCTGTGGTGGCCGCAGGGAACCACGGTGTACGAGGTGGATCAGCCGCAAGTGCTCGATTTCAAAGCCGAGGTGCTGCGCGGGCTGGACGCCGAATTGGCCACCCACCGGTGTGCGATCGGCATCGATCTGGGCCAGGACTGGCCTGCGGCGCTGCGCCGGGTCGGGTTCGACGCCGCCCAGCCTACGGTCTGGGTCGCCGAGCAGTTGCTCGTCGGCTACCTGCCGCCCGGCGAGCAGAAACGATTGCTGGACGGCGTCACCGTCGCGAGCGCCGCGGGCAGCCGGTTCACCGCCGCTCACATGCCCACCTGGAATCCGCTGCAGCTCGGTGCCGAGCGGGCCTTTGTCGACGGCTGGCGCCAGCGCGGCCTGGACGTCGACCTGGCCAGCCTGACCTACCCCGGCGAATACCATTATGTCCCAGAGTATTTGGCATCGAACGGCTGGCAGACGGCCGGACTCGACATCAACGAACTGCTGGGCGCGGTGGGGCTGGGCAGGCGGCGCCGCACCGGACCCGGCGACGCCGAATTCATCCCGGAATACATCACCGCTACCCGCGTTTGAGTTGTCGTGATGTCCGAAGCAAGCTCGTTGCAATTGAGGTTCGTGTCGGCGACTCACGACGACCCGCTGGCACAGCCGCTGCTGGCCGAACTCGCGGTCGAGTACGCGCAACGATACGGCGGCACGCCGAGCACCCACCTGACCTGGTTGCCGGTGCCGCGGGCGGAGTTGGCGCCACCGGACGGCGGGCTGCTGATCGGCGTGCTGGACGGCGTACCGGTGACCGGCGGTGCGTTTCGCCGTTACGACGCCAATACCGCTGAGCTCAAGCGGATCTGGACCGACGGCGCTCATCGTCGTCGCGGTTACGCCCGGGCGCTGTTGGCGGCGCTGGAGGCCGAGACCCTGGCGCGGGGCTACCGGCGGCTCTACCTGATCACCGGCAATCGGCAGCCCGAGGCGGAGGCACTCTATGACGCGACGGGGTATAGCCGGATACCGCCGGACCCGCTACCGTCGTGGGGCCCGTTTCTGCCGATCGCGTTCGAGAAGTGGCTAGCGTGACTTCGCTTCCGTCACAACAGTTTTGATGAGGTTGAGTTGCCAACTCGGCTAGCCGATGTGCTAGCACGTTGATGCCACGGCGATCTCACCCGAAGTCAGTTGCGGCCGGCCAGTGAGACGGCCCGCGCGGTAGCTTCCCGGATCGGGCCGCGCCACACGTCGCCGTGCCCGGGCAACAGGACCTCGGTGTCCAGCAGGGCCAGTGCGTCCAGGCTTTTCAGCGAATTCTGCTGGCTGTGGCTGAACACCGCCGGCAGCAGCTGGGGCCCGCCGCGCCGCAGCAGCGGGTGCCCGGTGATCAACGCGTCGCCGCTGACCAGCACGCCGTCGACCACGTACGAGCAGTGGCCGCTGGTGTGCCCGGGGGTGAAGACCGCCGTGGGGTGGCCGGGCAGCCCGGCGGCCACCTCGTCGGTGAGCGGCCGGGTGGACGGGATGCCGTCGCGAATCAGGCCGCCACTGCGCAGCACGTGCAGCCCCCAGGCCGCCCAGCGCGGCCGCCAAATGCGCAGGGCGACATCGAAAACCGACGCTTGTTCCAGGTACTCGCGCTTGGCGTGGCCCACTTCCTCGGCGTGGCAATACACGTCGGTGCCGTATTCGTTGGCGAGCCAGATCGCCGAGCCCAGATGGTCGATGTGGGCGTGCGTGAGCAGGATGGCGCGCACGTCGCCGGGGCCGTAACTCAGCTCCCGCAGCGACGCCAGCACGTCCTCGCGGTCGCCGGGATATCCGGCGTCGATCAGCATCACGCCGGTGCCGTCGACGACCAGCGTCCAGTTCACGGCCTCGCCCTGGGCGAGGTACACCGTGTCGGTCACTTGCACGAGAGTTGGCGCCAACCCCATGCCCGCGAGTGTAGAAGCAGGCGCAGGGGGCACCTCCCACGCGTGGGGGACGGGTCGCGACCATCGGCACAGGAGTAGAAAAGACTCGTGGCTGAACTGAAACTCGGATACAAAGCGTCCGCTGAACAATTTGCACCGCGCGAGCTCGTCGAACTCGCTGTCGCCGCCGAAGGGCACGGCATGGACAGCGCAACCGTCAGTGACCACTTCCAGCCCTGGCGGCACGAGGGCGGACACGCACCTTTCTCGCTGGCCTGGATGACCGCCGTCGGCGAGCGCACCAAGAGGCTGGTGCTGGGCACCTCGGTGCTCACGCCGACCTTCCGGTACAACCCCGCCGTCATCGCGCAGGCGTTCGCCACGATGGGGTGCCTGTACCCGGACCGGATTTTCCTCGGCGTCGGCACCGGCGAGTCACTCAACGAGATAGCCACCGGATACGAGGGCGAGTGGCCGGAGTTCAAGGAACGCTATGCCAGGCTGCGCGAATCGGTGCGCCTGATGCGCGAACTGTGGCTGGGCGACCGCGTCGACTTCGAGGGCGAGTACTACCACACCAAGGGCGCCTCGATCTACGACGTTCCGGAGGGCGGCATCCCGATCTATATCGCCGCCGGCGGTCCGCAGGTGGCCAAGTACGCGGGTCGCGCGGGCGACGGCTTCATCTGCACCTCCGGCAAGGGCGAGGAGCTGTACAAGGACAAGCTGATGCCCGCCATGAAGGAGGGTGCGGAGGCCGCCGGAAAGAATCCCGACGACGTCGACCGGATGATCGAAATCAAAATCTCCTACGACACCGACCCGGACAAGGCGCTGGAGAACACCCGGTTCTGGGCGCCGTTGTCGCTGACGGCCGAACAGAAGACCAGCATTCACGACCCGCTGGAGATGGAGAAGGCCGCCGACGAACTGCCCATCGAGCAGGTCGCCAAGCGCTGGATCGTGGCTTCCGATCCGGACGAGGCGGTCGAAAAGGTCGGCCAGTACGTGAAATGGGGCCTCAACCACCTGGTGTTCCACGCGCCCGGCCATGACCAACGCCGGTTCTTGGAGCTCTTCGAGAAGGACCTGGCGCCGCGGCTGCGGCGGCTGGCCGGATAGGCGCACGGGGTGGCAACCGGTTCTGTGTCTGCGATCTACATCGCCGCCCCCGAGCCGGAGACCGGCAAGTCCACGATCGCGCTGGGGTTGCTGCACCGGTTGACCGCGACTGTCGCCAAAGTCGGTGTGTTCCGGCCGATTACGCGTTCTGAACCAGGTGAGCGCGACTACATCCTTGAACTGCTGCTGACACGGACCACCGCGGGTCTGTCCTACGAGCAGTGCGTCGGCGTCACCTATCAGCAGCTGCACGCCGACGGTGACGCCGCGATCGCCCGCATCTTCGACGCTTATCACGCGGTCGCCGAGGCGTGCGACGCGGTGGTGATCGTCGGCAGCGACTACACGGACGTCACCCGGCCCGCGGAACTCACGACCAACGCGCGCATTGCGGTCAACCTCGGTGCGCCGCTGCTGCTGACGGTCAGCGGCAAGGGGCGCACCGCCGCCGAGATCGCCAGCGTCGTCGACGTCTGCCTGGCCGAGCTGGACGCCCAGCACGCCCACACCGCGGCGGTGGTGGCCAACCGGTGTGAGCCGGGAGAGCTGGCCGACGTGGCCGAGGCGCTGCGCACATTCGCGCAGCGCAGCTATGTGCTGCCCGAGGAGCCACTGCTGTCGGCCCCGACGGTGGCCGAGCTCCAGAAGGCGGTCGCCGGAACACCGGTGAGCGGCGAAGAGTCGCTGCGCGAACGCGAGGTCACCGGCGTGCTGGTCGCGGGGATGACCGCCGACCACGTGCTGGAGCGGCTGCGCGACGGCATCGCGGTCATCACGCCCGGTGACCGCTCGGACGTGGTGCTCGCGGTTGCCAGTGCCCACGCCGCGGAAGGCTTTCCGTCGCTGTCGTGCATCGTGCTCAACGGCGGCTTCGCGTTGCACCCGTCCATCGCCGCGCTGGTCGCCGGACTGCGGCTGCGGCTGCCGATCGTCGCCACCGCCCTGGGCACCTACGACACCGCCAGCGCGGCGGCGTCGGCCCGGGGCAGGGTCACGGCGACCTCCCAGCGCAAGATCGACACCGCGCTGGAGCTGATGGACCGCCAT
Organism: Mycobacterium sp. NGS58; assembly: GCF_059812385.1. Classification (NCBI taxonomy): domain Bacteria; kingdom Bacillati; phylum Actinomycetota; class Actinomycetes; order Mycobacteriales; family Mycobacteriaceae; genus Mycobacterium; species Mycobacterium sp. NGS58. Next base: position 38,217 of record NZ_JCALCO010000032.1, read on the forward strand.
GTCGACGTCACCGATCTGTTGGCGCAGCTTGCCATCCCGATCCCCACCGTCATCACACCGCAGATGTTCATTCACCAGCTCACGCTGCGGGCGCGCGCGGATCGCAAGCACATCGTGCTTCCCGAGGGTGACGACGACCGGATCCTGCGGGCCGCCGGCCGGGTGCTGCAGCGCCGCGTCGCCGACCTGACCATCCTGGGCGACGAGGCCCAAATCCGGCATCGGTCAGCGGAACTCGGAGTCGACCTGGGTGACGTCACGGTGATCGACCCGCGCAGCAGCCGGCTGCGCCACGAGTTCGCCGAGCAGTACGCACAGGTGCGTAAGGCTAAGGGCATCACCGTCGAGCAGGCGCGCGAGGCGATGCGCGACAGCACGTATTTCGGCACCATGCTGGTGCACAACTCCCACGTGGATGGCATGGTGTCCGGCGCCGCGCACACCACCGCCCACACCGTTCGGCCCGCATTCGAAATCATCAAGACGGTCCCGGATGTCTCGACGGTGTCCAGCATCTTCTTGATGTGTCTGCCCGATCGCGTGCTGGCGTATGGCGACTGCGCGATCATCCCGAATCCGACGCCCGAGCAGCTGGCCGACATCGCGATCTCGTCGGCGCGCACTGCAGCCCAGTTCGGCATCGAACCGCGGGTGGCGATGCTGTCGTACTCGACCGGCGACTCGGGTACCGGCGCGGACGTCGACAAGGTAAGGACGGCAACCGAATTGGTGCGGAAACGGAACCCCGACCTGCCCGTCGAGGGACCCATCCAGTACGACGCCGCGATCGAACCCTCGGTCGCTGCCACCAAGTTGCGCGATTCGCCGGTGGCGGGCCGCGCCACGGTGTTGATCTTCCCCGACCTCAACACCGGCAACAACACCTACAAGGCGGTGCAGCGTAGCGCCGGCGCGCTGGCCATCGGGCCCGTGCTGCAGGGCTTGCGCAAGCCGGTGAACGACCTCTCCCGCGGCGCGTTGGTCGAAGACATCGTGAACACCGTGGCCATCACCGCGATCCAGGCCCAGGGGCAGCCATGACGGACAGCGGCGAGCGCACACGCCTGGTGCTGGTGATCAACTCCGGCTCGTCATCCCTCAAATATCAACTGGTCGATCCCGATTCGGGTGAAGCGCGGGCGACCGGTCTCATCGAGCGCATCAGCGAGGAATCATCGTCGGTTCCCGACCACGATGCGGCGCTGCGCCGCGCGTTCGACACGCTGGCCGACGACGGCATCGACCTGGGGGCGAGCGGCATCGCCGCGGTGGGCCATCGAGTGGTGCACGGCGGCAACACTTTCTATCAACCCACGCTGCTGGACGACGCGGTGATCGGCAGGCTCGAACAATTGTCGGAGCTGGCCCCGCTGCACAATCCGCCCGCGCTCAAGGGAATCGCGGTCGCGCGCAAACTGCTGCCCGACCTCGCGCACATCGCGGTGTTCGACACCGGCTTCTTCCATGACCTGCCGCCCGCGGCGGCCACCTACGCCATCGATCGCGACCTCGCGCAGCGGTATCAGATCCGCCGGTATGGGTTTCACGGGACGTCGCACCACTACGTCAGCCAGCAGGCCGCCGCGTTCCTGGACCGATCGGTCGGTGACCTGAAACAGATTGTGCTGCACCTGGGTAACGGCTGCTCCGCCTCGGCGATCGCCGGCACCCGGCCGCTGGACACCTCGATGGGTTTGACGCCGCTGGAAGGCCTCGTGATGGGCACCCGCAGCGGCGACATCGACCCCAGCGTCGTCGCCTACCTTTCGCACGCGGCCGAGATGGGCGTTGACGACATCGAATCCATGCTCAACCAGCGCTCCGGGGTACTGGGTCTGTCCGGGGAGCGCGACTTTCGCCGGCTGCGGACGATGATCGAATCCGGCGACGAGGCAGCGCAACTGGCATATAGCGTGTTCACGCATCGGCTGCGCAAGTACATTGGCGCCTACCTGGCGGTGCTGGGGCACACCGATGTCATCAGCTTCACCGCCGGGATCGGCGAGAACGACCCGGCGGTGCGCCGCGACGCGGTCGCCGGCATGGAGGAGCTGGGCATCGTCCTCGATCAGCGCCGCAACCTCGGCGGCGGCAAGGGTACGCGCCAGATCTCCGCGGACGACTCACCGATCGCCGTGCTGGTGGTCCCGACCAACGAAGAGCTGGCCATCGCCCGCGACTGCGTGAGTGTCCTAGGCGGATAGGAAGCCCAGGCTGTTTCGTCCGGCGCCCACTGCCGGCGTGGGATCCGTCCCGACCGTTCGCGCCAGCAACTCGGCGTAGATGTCACGAAAATCTGTAGTGTACTTCAGGTCTCCGTTGTCGAGGTCGGTGAGGCTGGGCTGTTCGCCGTAGAAACCGCCCTTGACGGGTGGGCCCGCGAGGAAAACGGGGCCCGCGGTGCCGTGATCGGTGCCCTGCGAGGCGTTGGCGCGCACCCGGCGCCCGAATTCCGAGTACGCCAGCAGCACCACGTCGCGCCCGGCCATCTCGTGGACGAAGGTGGTCACCGCCTCGTCGAAGGTCTGCAGGAGGCGCTGCTGGGTCCCGCGTTCGCCGGCGTGGGTGTCGAAGCCGCCCAGCTGCACCGTGTACACGCGCGCGGGTACCCGGGCCTTGATGGCCTGGGACACCGCGCCCAGTTGGGACGACAGCGAGTTACGTTCCTTGGCGGCGGGTTTCACCGACGCGAACGTCGTGTCGACCGTGCGCGCGGCGCGGTAGGCCTTGCACACCGCGGCCATTGCGGGGGTGTCGTCGGGATCGTCGTCGCCCAGCGCGGTCATCACCGCGCCGAACCGCTCCGCCTTAGCCGGCGCGCCGCCCGGCGAGAGCGCTGCGGCCGTGCACTTCGCGCCGACGGCCAGCGGCGGCAGGACGGCGCCGATGTTGACCGCCCGCAACGGATCATCTCCGGTCGTGTCGAGCCAGCGGCCGATCCAGCCGGTCGACACCGGCTCGGCCGGTGACGCCGTCTGCCAGATATCCATGGACCGAAAGTGGCTGTGGTCGGGCTTCGGGTAGCCGGCGCCGCGGACGACGGCCAGTTGCCCCCGGTTCCACAGACCCGCCAACCCTTTCATCGCCGGGTTGAGCCCCAGCTGCTGATCGAGGTGCAAGACATCGCCCGGCGCGTAGGCGAGTTCGGGGCGGGCGTCGTGATAGGCGTTGTCCGCGTAGGGAATCACGGTGTTGATGCCGTCGTTGCCGCCATAGAGGGTGGCGATCACCAGGACACCGGCGCCAGCGGCCAGCGGCCGTTCCCGGGCTGCGCGCATCAGGTCGGGCCAACTGACGGCCGACATCAGGCCGGCCGCGCCGACGCCCGCGCTGGCGATCAGGAATCGGCGACGGTTCAACTCGGGCATGGCATCTCGCTAGGACGTCAGGTATTCGGGAGTGTTGACGGCGGCCGCGACCAGCAGCGCCGGTTGGCGCACCAGCGGCTGCAGGGCCTTGACGGTGCGGTCCGACCAGGAGCCGACGCCGATCAGATAACCGACCGCGTCGACGCGGTCGCCCGCGGCGGTGTCCTCGATGCCCGAGAGGTCGCCCGCGTGCGCCAATTCGGTCGCGGCGCGCAGGCGGGTCCCGGCGCTGGCGGTAGACAGCCAGAGTTGGCCGCTGGGCCAGCCCCCGACGCTGGGCGGATAGAACGGCCGCTGGCCCAACGTGCGCAGTGTCGCGTCGACCATCTTCAGGCGCTTCGGGTCGTCGACGGGCACCCGCAGCGCCCGGATGACGCCGACGAGCCATTCGACCGGGGTGTTGACCAGCGCGGCGTGGCTACCGGTGAATTCGTTGTCGGTGAGGATCGCCCGGGTCAGCGCGCGCAGGTCGCGGTTGGGCCCGTAGCCGGCGAGCAGCCGGTCGAGCACCTGGGGTGACGGCGGGTCGTCGGACGCCAGTTGCCGCCACAGCCGTCCCGCGACGTATACGGCGGATTTGGGTTGGGCCAGCACGGTGTCGCAGAATCCGGCGGCATCGAAGTTGCGGCTCTGCCCGAACAGCGTCTTGGCGCTCGCGTCATGGCGTTTGGGTGCCACGGATGTTAAGCCCCCGGGACCGATGACCCATCCCGTCAGGGCCCGCGCGCCGTTGCGCACGTCGCTTTCGGTATAGCCGTTGCCGTGTCCCAACGCGAACAGCTCCATGAATTCGCGGGCCAGGTTTTCGTTGGGCGCCTTGGCGGTGCTGCGCGGCGCGTCCAGCCAGCGCAGCATCGCAGCGTCGGTCAGCATCGCGTACGCCAGTGCGCCGAAATCGCCCAGCGACCCCGCACGTAGCTTCTGATTCTGCGCGGCCATGTACGCCGCGACCCGCACCTTCTGCGCCGAGGTGGCAAAGTGGTTGTGCCACAACAGGGTCAGCTTTTCGTGCACGGGCTGCCGCACACCGACCATGCGGCGGATCCACCAATCCGACAGCGCGCCCAACTGTTGTGTCACCTGCTGGTTGTATTGCCTGCGCGCCGCCGGCGTGGCGCGCTTGCCCGGCCGCCTGGGTGCGTCCAGGGCGGGCATCGGCGTGGCGGCCGCGCCCGGGTCGGCGTCGGGATCGGTGGCCAGCATCGCGTCCACGTAGCCGGGCCAGTCCCGGCCGACGACCGCGTCGACCTCCGGACCGGTCACCCCGAACCCGGCCCGGCGCAGCATGCGGGCCGTGCTGACCCATGCGGTGGACTGGCCTCCCATCCGATAACTGTGCGTCCTGCAGCTGAGATTTCGCTGTGTTTTCCTTCGATTTGAGTAAGAGCCCGACGGCGCTTTCGGCGTGCCGGCGGCGCAACCGGTCAACGCGAGCGTTTCCAGCGCGAGCACCGTGATCGGAACCGTCGCCTTCAAGCGACAAATCTCGCCCATTCGCGGATCCTCTGCGGTTTCGTGGCCGAGGTAGGTCCACTCTCGATTGTCCCGCCCGCAAGGGTCCCGCGGCCTGTGCACAGAAGTACTCGCGCGACGCGGTCGACGTGCGATGGTCGCGGCATGGAGGAGCCGTTTGTCGGCAGCGAGGCGTTGCGCTATGCCGCGTTGAGTCGGCACCAGCTGCGGACCCGATACCGCGCGGTGTTTCCGGATGTCTATGTGCCCGAGCACTTGGTGCCGTCGCTCAGGATGCGCATGCGGGCGGCCTGGCTGTGGTCTGGGGGCCAAGCCGTTATCGCGGGGGCCGCCGCCGCTTTCCTGCACGGCGCCAGGTGGATCCCCGACGGTGTGCCGGTTGAGCTGATACACAGCAACAGTCGACCGCCGGACGGGATACTGACGCGTCGGGAAACGCTGTGTGGAGGCGAGACGCAGCTGTGCGACGGTCTCACCGTGACCACACCGGAGCGAACCGCCTTCGATATCGGGCGGCGTGGGGCCATCCGCTCGGCTGTCGTCCGGCTCGACGCGCTGGCCCGCGCAACGGGTTTCAAGGTCGACGACGTGCTGCGGGTCGCCACGGCACACCCACACACGCCCGGGTTGCGGCGACTGGAGACCGCGCTCGACCTGGTCGATCCCGGTTCGCAGTCGCCGCGGGAAAGCTACTTGCGGCTGCTCCTGATCGACTCGGGTCTGCCGCGGCCGCAGACCCAGATTCCGGTGCTGGGCGTTGACGGCTTACCGGTAGCCTACTTGGACTTGGGCTTTCCGAAGTCGATGGTCGGCGTGGAGTATGACGGTGATCAACACCGCACCGACCGACGGCAATACGTCAAAGACATCCAGCGGCTGGAGATGCTCGAGCGGATGGGGTGGATCGTCGTCCGGGTCGTCGCGGAAGACCGGCCCGAAGGCATCGTCCGGCGGGTGCGGGCGGCGCTGGCGAAATCTAATGTGACACCACGGCTTTGATCGTGAACCCACGGCGGAGTTCATCGGCGTGTCGCCGCCGAGTGCTCACGCTGAAAGCCCAGGATTCACAGGCGATCCAGGCGATCCAGGCGATCCAGG
>NZ_JCALCO010000033.1:0-43820 GCF_059812385.1 Mycobacterium sp. NGS58
GTGCACGCCCTGATCGCGGTCGGCGTCAACGCCGAGGGCCACCGCGAAATCCTGGGCATCGACGCCACCACCGCCGAGGACGGCGCCGGATGGTTGACGTTCCTGCGGTCGCTGACCGCACGCGGTCTGTCCGGTGTCCGGCTGGTCACCTCCGATGCGCACGCAGGGCTGCTGGCAGCCATCGGGGCGACCTTGCCCGGCGCGTCCTGGCAGCGGTGCCGCACCCATTACGCGACCAACCTGATGGCCCTCACCCCGAAGTCGTCCTGGCCGTGGGTACGCACCCTGCTGCACTCGGTTTACGACCAGCCTGACGCAGATTCCGTTGCCGCCCAATACGATCGCATCGTTGATGCATTATCGGACAAGCTACCCAAGGTCGCCGACCACCTGGAGAACGCCCGTGCGGACCTGCTGGCGTTCACCGCGTTCCCCAAGCAGATCTGGCGCCAGATCTGGTCCAACAATCCCCAGGAGCGGCTCAACAAGGAGATCCGTCGGCGCACCGACGTCGTCGGGATCTTCCCCGACCGCGACGCCCTAATCCGCCTCGTCGGCGCCGTGCTGGCCGAACAGCACGACGAATGGGCCGAATCACGGCGCTATCTGGGCCTCGATGTGCTCAGCAAATCCCGGCTCACTACCGACAACCCCACAGAACAGGAGGGCACCCCCGCGGCACTGACCGCCTGAACCATCACCACGAAGAATCACACGACGACGTCGTACACCACGTCTCTGGACTTGACCGCTCCGCGCCTCGTGAAATGGTATTCCAAGTCCAACGTAACGATCTATCGAGTCACCGGTGGACGCGTCGGGGGGCGAGAGCTGGGCTTGCCGGTGTGCCTGTTGACCACCACAGGCCGCAAGAGCGGGTTACCGCGAACGAGTGCACTGGTATACATGCGCGACGGTGCCCGGGTAGTCCTGGTGGCCGCACAGGGCGGCCTCCCCACACACCCACTGTGGTTGCTCAACCTGCGTGCGAACCCCCAGGTGCGTGTGCAGATCCGGTCGGAGATCCACACCATGTGCGCGCGGATCGTCGATGACGCGGAACGGGCTCAACTGTGGCCCCAACTGGTTGCGCTGAATCCGCGGTGGGCCAGATTCCAATCGTGGACCGACCGGGTGATTCCGGTGGTGGTCTGCGAGCCGGCCTAGGGTGGCGCCGCGTGCACGTCGACTGCCAGCCGGCGATGACGATCTCGTGATCCGCGGAGCGGATGCCAACACCGTCGCGGTGAGGCGATCACCTCGCCATGCCCATTACGCCGACTCTTTGAGCAGCTCGCCGGCGTCTAGGGTCGGGTCACCTTTGCGCCAGTTGCACGCACACAGTTCGTCGGACTGCAGCGCGTCGAGCACCCGCAGCACCTCATCGACATTTCGTCCCACCGATCCAGCGGTCACCGAGACAAATTGGATCTCGTTATTGGGATCGACGATGAAGGTGACGCGGTCGGCGACCCCCTGAGCGTTAAGCGCCCCGGTGCCTTGGGCCAGTTCTCGCTTGATATCCGAAAGCATCGGAAATGGCACCGTTTTGAGGTCTTCATTGCGTGCGCGCCATTGGAAGTGCACGAACTCGCTGTCCACCGACACGCCCAGGATCTGAGCGTCACGATCTTCGAACTCGTCGTGCAACTTGGCGAACGCGGCGATCTCCGTGGGGCACACGAAAGTGAAGTCCTTTGGCCAGAAGAACACCACGCGCCACCTGCCCGGATAGTCGTCGCTAGAAATGGTGCTGAAATAGTCACCGGGTTGGTGGGCGTCGACCTTGGACAGATCCCCGCCGACCAATGCAGTGAGCTGGTAGGACGGGAACTGGTCACCGATCGTTAGTAATGACATAACAACTCCTTGCGTCGATTCCATCAGCAGGGCTCTCAGCCGGCACACCGCTCTTTCGTTACTATTTCGAGTTTTGGGCGAGCAGTTGCCGCAGGACGTATTGCAGGATTCCTCCGTGGCGGTAGTACGCAGCCTCGGCCGGGGTGTCGATCCGCACGATGGCGTCGAATTCCGTTGCACGTGAGCCTATCTTGGCTCGCACGTTGACCTGGTGTGGTAGGGGCCCCGATTCTCCGTTGGCGGTGAGACCGCTGATGGAGTACACCTCCTCACCGGTGAGCCCGAGACTCTGGGCTGACTGCCCCGGCGCGAATTGCAGTGGCAGCACGCACATGCCGATCAGGTTGGAACGGTGGATTCGTTCAAAGGAGGTCGCCAGTACCGCCTTGACGCCAAGCAGCAGTGTGCCCTTCGCCGCCCAGTCGCGTGAAGATCCCGATCCGTATTCGGCGCCGGCGAGGATGATCAGCGGCACCCGTTCGGCGGCGTAACGGGTGGCGGCGGCGAAGATGGACATCGCCTCGCCGACCGGAAGGTGCCGGGTGAACCCTCCCTCGGTGCCCGGCGCCAGCAGGTTGCGCAGCCGGATGTTGGCGAAGGTGCCGCGAATCATCACCTCGTGGTTGCCGCGCCGGGAACCGTAGGAGTTGAAGTCTTTTCGCACCACCTGATGCTCTTGCAGGTAGGCGCCGGCCGGTGAATCCGTCTTGATCGCCCCAGCCGGCGAGATGTGGTCGGTGGTCACCGAATCACCCAACACCGCAAGTACTCGCGCTCCGCTGATGTCACTCACCGGATCCGGGTCGGCGCGCATGCCGTCGAAGTACGGTGGGCGGCGAACATAGGTGGAGGAATGGTCCCAGGCGAACGTCTGCGCGCTGGAGCTGTCGAGGCTGCGCCAGTTGTCGTCACCGGCATACACGTCGGCATAGCCACGGGTGTACATCTCCGAGTGCACGCACTCGGCGATGACCTTCTCGATTTCTTGAGTGCTTGGCCAGATGTCGCGCAAATACACGGGTTGCCCATTTGTGCTGATGCCCAGTGGATCATGCAATATGTCGACGAGCATGGTGCCGGCCAGCGCATAGGCGACGACCAGAGGCGGGGAAGTCAGGAAGTTCATCTTGCATTCGGGATGGATGCGGCCCTCGAAGTTGCGGTTTCCCGACAGCACCGAGCAGACTGTCAGGTCCTTTCCGGTGACCGCGTCGGAAACCTGCGGGATCAGCGGACCGGAGTTGCCGATGCAGGTGGTGCAACCGTAGCCGACCAACGCGAAGCCCAGTTTCTCCAGATATGGGGTCAGCCCGGCTCGGTCGTAGTAGTCGGTGACCACTCGCGACCCGGGCGCCAACGAGGTCTTTACCCACGGTTTGCTGGTCAGGCCCAGCTCGACGGCTTTTTTGGCGAGAAGTCCGGCACCGATCATCACCGACGGATTCGAGGTGTTGGTGCACGACGTGATGGCCGCGATGACCACATGGCCATGGTCCACCGTCACCTCGACACCGTCGTCGAGACTCACCTGCGCCGGATTCGACGGCCGGGCATGCTGCTCGCTGTACTCGCACGCAGTGGCCAGGCCGCTGGATCCGCTATCACGGTCGATCGCAATCGGATCACTGGCGGGGAATGAGGCGGCAGATGCCTTGTCCAGCGCACCCAGGGCGGCCGACTGTGTCGCGCCGGCCAACAGCGATCCGACCGTCTGCGATGCTGTAGCCAACGGGATCCGGTCCTGGGGACGCTTGGGCCCCGCGATCGACGGTTCGACCGTGGCCAGGTCCAGTTCCAGTCGCTGACTGTAGAGCGGTTCGTGCTCGGGGACATGCCACATGCCCTGTTCTTTGGCGTAGGCCTCCACGAGACGGATCTGCTGTTCGCGGCGTCCGGTCAATCGCAGATAGGTCAGGGTTTCTTCGTCGATGGGGAAAATCGCACAGGTCGAACCGTATTCGGGGCTCATATTGCCGATCGTGGCCCGATTGGCCAGCGGTACGTTCGCCACGCCTGGGCCGTAAAACTCCACAAACTTGCCGACGACGCCGGTCTTGCGCAGCAACTCGGCGATCGTAAGGACCAGGTCGGTGGCGGTGGCCCCCTCGGCCAGCGCGCCGGTCAGCTTGAACCCGAGTACCTGGGGGATCAGCATGCTCATCGGCTGTCCGAGCATGGCCGCCTCCGCCTCGATACCGCCGACCCCCCAACCCAGCACTCCGAGCCCGTTGACCATCGGAGTGTGCGAGTCGGTGCCCACGAGCGTGTCCGGATATGCAAGCAGACCGTCGGATGTCTTCCGGGTAAACACCACGCGGGCAAGGTATTCCAGGTTCACCTGATGACAGATTCCGGTATCAGGCGGGACCACCTGGAAGTCGTCGAATGCCTGCTGGGCCCATCGAAGCAATTGGTAGCGCTCTTTGTTCCGGCTGAACTCGAGGTCGGCGTTGATTCGGGACGCGTCCGGGTGGCCGAAGACGTCTGCGATCACCGAATGATCGATCACCAGTTCCGTTGGCACCAGCGGGTTGATCTTGCCGGGATCACCGCCCAGAGCCGTCATCGCCTCCCGCATCGCAACCAGGTCGACCACACACGGAACGCCGGTGAAATCCTGCATCAGCACCCTGGCGGGCGTGAACTGGATCTCGGTGTCGCTGACTTCGGTGGGCGCCCATCCAGCAAGCGCCGAGATCTGCTCGGCGGTGACCAGACGGCCGTCCTCGTTCCGCAGCAGATTCTCCAACAGCACCTTCAGGCTGTAGGGAAGGCGACCGGCGGTATCGAACGCGTCGAGGCGGTGGATACCGTAGCTTAGATCGTCGACTGCCAGGGTTGCTCTTGATTCAAAACTGTTGGCGTTCATCATTTCTCGCTCTCAGTCCTATGCCGATGGGCGTCCCGGTCCATCGCGTTAATCGCCAAGGTGGCGTGGGCGAACGCGCCGCCGGCCCGCATCTCGGCTGCCACCCAGATGGCTTCCATGATCTCCTCGGGGCTCGCGCCCTTGCGGCCAGCCAGTTTCGTGTGGCCGCTGATGCAGAACGGGCATTGCGTGACGTGTGCGACCGCAACCGCGATAAGTTGTTTGGTCTTATCCGGCAGGGCTCCCTCAGAGAAGACTGCGCTGCTGAACCGTTCGAACGCCTCGTGAATCTCGGGTGCGAGCGCCTTACGGCGGGCAGAGACCTCGGGGGTGGTGGGCTGATACATCGAATCCGGCATGCCTTTCTCCGATCCTTTTCGGGCGTTACCGGCAGGAGCGAAAGACGCAGCGTCAGTAGCGCGTTGACCTCGTAACTCGACGATAGGCCGGGACGTATTCACGGTCGTCGTCCGACTATCGGAGGACTCGTCGAGATTTTGTCGTAAACCAACAATCCATCGGCTCGCAACCGTGCTCCGAGCGTCGGGACGTGAGGGACGAGTCGCCCGTCGTGCATCAGGTGCTGCACGTGCACACGGCGGGCGAGGACAGCGAAGTCCGCGATCAGGCGGCGGTGACAACGCCACCACAGGGTCTCACTGCACATAATGGCGGTCCGCGCGTGCACGGTGTCCGTCAGTACAGCGTCGATCGCGGCGACGAAACTCGGGTCGCGCATGTAGCCCGCATACGCCCGGAAGGAGGTATTCCGCCAAATTATGTCCGGCGAGTCGGCCGCCACCTTGCGCCAGCCGCCGAGCTGCTTCTCCCAGCGGTACTCGATACCGGCTGCGGGGAGCCAGCATTGGAGCACCTCACGGGTTACGTCCGGATTGCGGCGGCTGCCCGGAGCGCTCCGCACATCGACCAGCGCAGCCACAGCGGCGCCGTGCAGCAAAGCGGCCAGCTCCGCACGCCCTAATGTGCCGTGCCCGACGGTGATCAACCCGCGCTCGTCCATACCTGGGCCTAGCCGAGCGCCACCGGCGCAGTCATCGTCAACTCGACCAGCATGAGCATCAGCAGGAACCAGCCGGCGCCCTGCCAGATCCACCAGCGGCCGCCGGCCCGCCAGATCCGGTACGTTCGGACGAACGCCCCGATGCCGCCGAGCAGCAGGATCAGCGGAGAGCCGATCCCAACCGCATTGCGCTGCAAACGATCACAGTGTGCGAGCGCCTGGTCGCCGGCCCCCGACTTGCAAGCACTCACCCACACCAGTCCCAGCCCCAGCACCAGCAGCGCAACCACAACGACCAATCCGGTGAAGCGCGCTGCGGCGGCGAAGGTCCGCCTACCTTGTTCCCGGTCCGCGCCCGACATTGTTGGGGTGTTCATGGCTAGGTCACCGCCTGGCAGTTGATGCCGTGGTGATCGCGTCCGCAGGGGTTTGGTCGATGCGTGGTGCGACCGCCTCTCGAGCGATCTTCCGCATTGCACACCGGATGCTGGCGTTCGGATGTTACTGGTTCAACTGAAATGGCTGATCCTCGATCAGGGTGTTGAGTTCGAGTCCGCGGGTGTCGTCCGGGATCTGTGGCGAAGCCAAGCAGGGTGTTTCGCCGTTCGCGACGCCGGGGCCTGCAGCGCTGGCCGCTGGCGTGTCCCGGCGATCGAAAGCCTGCGGTGTTGCTCGCTCCAAAAACCGCAACAGTTCGACGGGGAAGGGAAGTACCAGGGTGGAGTTCTTCTCCGCGGCGACCTCCACGACGGTTTGCAGAAGCCGCAGTTGCAGCGCGGCAGGATGATCGGCCATGACCTCGGCGGCCTGCGCCAGCTTTTGCGAAGCTTGCAATTCGCCGTCGGCGGTGATGATCCGGGCGCGTCGTTCACGCTCGGCCTCGGCTTGGCGTGACATCGAGCGCTTCATCGAATCCGGCAGTACCACATCCTTGATTTCGACGCGGTCGATCTGTACACCCCAGCCCAGCGCGGGGCTGTCGATCATCAATTCCAGGCCCTGATTGAGATGCTCGCGGTTGGACAGCAGGTCGTCCAGGTCGCTCTTGCCGATTATTGAACGCAATGATGTCTGCGCCACCTGGCCAATTGCCGCAACATAGTCCTGCACGTCGACCGCCACGCGCACCGGGTCGGCGACGTTGAAATAGATGACTGCATCCACCCGTACTGTGACATTGTCTCGGGTGATGCCGTCCTGAGCCGGCACCGGCATCGTGATGATCTGCATGTTCACCTTCTCAAGGTGATCAGCGATCGGCATCAGCATCGTGAGCCCCGGCCCGCGCACACCGGCTTGCACACGCCCGAATCGAAAGACGACGCCGCGTTCGAATTGTTTGACGACGCGAATGTTGGCTGCGAGCAAAAGAATCCCGAGGCAAACGATGGCACCCACCGCGTAGAGGGCGATCATGACCTTCTCCAGTTCCGCCCGGATCTCGTCGCTGGCCGCGTTGGGAGTTCGGGCTGCTAGTTGTGGTGAAACGTCACGCCACTCGACTTACCGCGTGGACGTGCCGGGGTCCCCAATCGAGCAACCGGCTGTCTACGTTCCCCTTGCGTCGGCCTCCGCATGACGGCGTTGCGATAGTTCTTGGGGGACCAAGGAACAGAGCGACGGCAACCGAGGAACTGACCGCGGCGGCGGGACTTGCAAAGCAGCTCTTCGGGAGAGCGACGGTGGTAACGGGCGGCGATGTCCGCGGCATCGGCGGGCTCCTCCGGGTCTTGACTTCCGCCTCGGTGAGCATGCGGGGTCCTAGTAGGGCCACACCGGCAAACATCGCTGCCACCACCAACATTCTTGCCCGAGCACGCTTGCGGCGACTCTTCGCTGGCGGTGTTTCCATGGCGCTGAAGAACGGAGCCAATTCTGGGCTGACCCAGCGAAGCCTTCGCTCGATTTGGCCTAGGAGATGGAGTTTGTGGTCACTGAGCATTCCGCACCTGCTGAGCTTCCGCTGTCTCGGCCGATCCGACGGGCTGATATCGCCGCCGGCGCAATGCACCGTCTGATTCCCAGCGCTGCTGCGCCATCAGTGCGACACGGCGATCCTCGGCCGCCTGCTTGCCGATCCCTAGCAGTTCGTCGGCTGTCGACACATCGTCGGGTTTCGCCGCTGTCATCACAGCCGTGTATGCGCGGGTGGGATTGGTGCATGGGGGGACAACCAGGAGGACAAGGCTTTGGGCGCCTTTTCTGATCAACGATATTGTGTTGATCGACCGATCAGCAGAGCCGTCGAGGACCACCTCACCGCTCCTGAATCTGAGATGCAAAGGTGCTGGCGCCCAAGCGTTCTGGTCGTACACAACCCGGTCGAAGCGTCCGAGTCGCGACCACAGGGCAGCGAGCAGCAGCGGAAGTTCGGTGGTCAGTTGAGTCGAGCGCGGCCACCAGCCGCCCTGCACGGATCCGAAGCGCTGATCGGGAGGCTTCAAGCGCAGGCGCAGGCTCGAGACCGCGGATGTACGAACCGGTGAAACTTGAACTCGCGGGGTTGGTGAGGACATCAGCGGCCCCCGGGCCTTGAGGACTGAGGGGGTGACCAGGCCAGAACTGCTCGTTGGGATAGGTCGAACGCACTTATCGCTAACTTTCATGTCTCTACCTCAACCTCGGGCCAGGGCCCGCTAATATAAAGTAATTTTATCAGTTAAATAGCTCCGATGAAAGGGTCGTGAGGCGAACGAGGAGACTGACACTCTGGCCGGGCAACATCACCCACGTCCACGCCTCAACGTTTGGCTCTGCAATCTCCATGGTGGTGTGGATGCCGCCGGAGGGCTTGCCGCAGCGGGACAATGGCACCGCCGCGCTTTGTCGCGTTTCGACAGCGCGAAATCGTTTACTTGGTGTTGGTAGCCGCGAGTTCGATCATCATGGCGAGCCTCTTTGTGACGTCGTTGCGACCCCGGGTTGGTGACCTCGGCCATCTTGCGCAGCCTGTAGCGCACGGTGTTCTCGTGCACTCCTCGCTGCAGGCCAACTGATACAAGGTGATCCTCACCAAGCTGCGCACCACCCGCTTGATCAGTAGACGGTGACCGCGGTCCGTCCCGGGGCGACAGGTGACTGGGCGGCCCACCACGTCCGGCAGCCGACGCCTTGGAGAACAACTCCTTTTAGCCCCGCTACGCTGTTTTGGTTGGCGGCCAAACCCTTTCTGCCACAATCCAAGAGGCCACGAAAGCAACGGTGGAAACGTTCGCGAAACAGCCTCGCGTCCTAAAGCCGGGCTGACGACCGTGGCCGCGGTCGCCGGCGCGCGACAGGGGCGCGGCCGGGTGGCTGTGTCGGGCGCGGGGGTGTTATCGATGGCCTGGTGATCGGTCGGATGATCGGGTCGCCGCGGGTCACGGTGATCGACTGTCCGTGGTGGGCGGTGAGCAGCGGTTCACCCGCGTGCAGTGTGTAGGTCGCGCTAGTCGCTGTGATCTCGACGCCAAGGCGGCGTCCGCGCATCACGATGGTGAAGGCGAGCCGGGTCAACGCGTCGGGCAACCGGGGCGCGAACGTGAGGGAGCCGTTTTGTTGTCGCATCCCGCCCAGCCCGGCGATCAGGGCGATCCAGTTGCCGGCAAGCGCAGCCATATGCAGGCCGTCGCCGGTGTTGTGCTCGAAGTCGTCGAGGTCCATGAGAGCGGCCTCGGCGAGGTAGTCGTAGGCCAGGGCCGTGTGCCCGACCTCGGCGGCGATGACCGCCTGAGTGCACGCGGACAGCGACGAGTCGCGGACGGTTAGCCGTTCGTAGTAGGCGAAGTTACGGGCCTTCTGCTGCGCGGTGAACGCATCGCTGCGGAGGTGCATGGCCAAAACCAGGTCGGCCTGTTTGACCACCTGTTTGCGATATAGGTCGAAATACGGGTAGTGCAGCAGCAGCGGATATTGGTCGGCTGTGGTGGTGGCGAAGTCCCAGATTTGGTGGGCGGTGAAGCCGTCGGCCTGTGGGTGCACGCCCAGCGCCTCATCGTAAGGGACGTACATAGCCTCGGCGGCGTCTCGCCAGGCGGCGGTTTCCTCATCGTCGATGCCGAGGTTGCGGGCGATGTCGGGGTGCCGTCCGGCGGCGTCGGCGGCCGCGCGTAGGTTCTGTTGCGCCATCAGGTTGGTGTAGACGTTGTTGTCCACGACGGCGCTGTACTCGTCAGGGCCGGTAACTCCGTCGATGCGAAAGTGGCCGTCGGTGTCGTGGTGGCCCAGCGAGGTCCACAGTCGGGCAGTTTCGGACAGGAGTTCGACGCCGACCTCACGTTCGAAGCTTTGGTCCCCGGTGGTGTCGAGGTAGCGGATTACCGCGTCGGCGATGTCGGCGTTGATATGAAATGCATCCGTGCCCGCGGGCCAGTAGCTGGAGCATTCTTCGCCGTGGATGGTGCGCCACGGGAAGGCCGCACCGGCCAGCCCGAGCTGCGCGGCGCGCGCGGTGGCCATTGGGAGGGTGGAGTGGCGCCAGCGCAGCGCGTGGGCGGCGGCATCAGGGGCGACCTGGGTCAGTACCGGCAGCACGTATGCTTCGGTGTCCCAGAAGCTGTGTCCGTTGTAGCCGGGGCCAGTGAGTCCTTTCGCGGAGATCGCTCGGCCCTCGGCGCGCGCACCGGCCTGTAGCACGTGGAACAGGGAAAACCGCACCGCCTGCTGAATCTCGGGATCCCCATCGACCTCGACGTCGCCGTGAGCCCAGAACTCGTCGAGGTAGCCGCGCTGTGCAGCATGCAAAGCGACCCACCCGGTCTGTCGTGCGCCGGCCAGTGCCGCGTCGGCCTGATCCCACACCGCGGGCAATGATCGGCTTCCTGACCATCCGTAGGCCACGAACTTGTCCAGGCGTAGCCGCTGCCCGGGTTCGAGGTCGGCGGTGAACGTCACCCGGCCCAGATCCGGGAAGCTTTCGGACTCCACTACGGTGCCGGCGGGTCCATCAACCAGATGGTCCATCACAGCGGCAATGCGCAGCTCACTGCGCTCGGTGGAATGGACCAGCCCGACGCGGGCACCCTTGGCCGCGTGCTTTTCGCCGATCAGCGGCGCCGTGTCCGCCGGTCCAGCCCGGGGGTCGGCAGCCGGTGCCGGCAAGGCTTCGTTGGCGACCAATTCGGACTGCACCACCACACGCACCCGACGGTCGAGGGTCTCGACCTGATAGCGGATCGCACCGATCGACCGGTGCACCAGCGACACCAGCCGGGTCGAGGACACTCGTATCGCGCAACCGGCCGGGGATGTCCAGTCGGTGCGGCGATGCAGAACGCCGTCGCGAAAGTCGAGGCACCACTCGTGAGCGTCCACCCGGCCGTAGGTGACGTCGAACGGTTCGTCGTCGACCAGCAGGCGGATCACCTTGCCGTTGGTGACATTGATGATCGTCTGCCCGGATTCCGGGTAGCCGTAGCCCGGCTCGGCATATGGCAGCGTTCGCAGCTCGTGAACTCCGTTGAGATAGCTGCCAGGCAACCCGTGAGGTTCGCCCTCGTCGAGGTTTCCACGCCAGCCGATATGCCCATTCGACAGCGCGAAAACCGATTCGATCTGCGCAAGCGCCTCGATGTCGAGCTCTGTCGCGCGCAGGCACCAGGGCTCAATCGTGAACGACGGATGGTTGATCATCGCGATCGAGCCGAGCTCACATGTGTGGCGCCGTGGCCGGTTAAGGCGATGATGCGGATGTCTGCGATTGTGGTCATGCTCGGCTCCTGTGCCACCGCTTGCGGTATCGGGTGATTCACGGGGTGGATGGTGCGATGAAAGGAGTTCGGTGTCGCCGCGGCCCGGTGGGCGCCCCTCTTGACGTCGACGTCCGGCCGGTGTTGCGCCGGCGGAGCGGCCCTTTTGACGCGCCGGATCGTTTGGCACCTGAGGGGAAGCCCTGTCCCTTGACGGGCGCTTCGGGCTGCTTTTCGGGCTTGCCGATGCACTCTCGGCCTGCGGGCGAGGGCTCGGCCGCGGCGGCTGCTGTCGTGGGGCCGGGTCGTTTGGCGCCCGGGGGTCAGGACAAGGCCCTGGCCCGCGAGAGCTGCGGCGGCATCGAAGGTCAATGCAGCAGCGCAGCGAGCACGACGGCCTCGCTGATGTCAACGGCCTTGCTCGCCGTGAGCAGTGTCAGTGGTCCCTCACTTGCTAGTTGGCGTAAGTGCGCCAGGGCTTCGGCCCGCGCAGGTTCGGTTAGCTCCACCTCGTAGCGGCGAGTGAACTCCTGGAAGCGTTCTGGATCGTGGCTGTACCACTTACGCAGCTCGTTGGAGGGTGCGATCTGCTTGCACCACTCGTTCAAATCCGCCTTTTTGTTAGTCATCCCTCGTGGCCAGATCCGGTCCACCAGCACCCGGGTGCCGTCGCCGCGCATCCGGTGGTCGTACACGCGGCGCACCTGCACCGCGCGGGTATTTCCCATTTCTTTACCTCTCGCCTATAGCGCAGTCATTGTCGCCGATTATGTAGGCGTTTGCTAATATAAAGGAAGCATATCCACTAAATCTATGGAATGGAAGGGCGCGAGTGGGCAAGCAAACAGACACGGTGGCCGGGCCGCGTAGGCGAGGAGATCGCCTGCCGCGCAACCGGCAACGTGAACGAGTGCTCCAGATGGTGCGTGAGCACGACGGTGCGGTGGATGCGGTCGAGCTTGCCTCGCGCATCGGATTGCACGTCACCACAGTGCGTTTCCATCTGGATGGGTTGTGCGAAGAGGGAACGATCGTGCGCACCCGCATGAACCGGGCCGGTGTGGGACGCCCCCGCACCGGATACCGCGCCGTCGAGGAGCGCCTGGGCTATCGGGTACTCGCGGAGGTTCTCGCGATGGAACTGGGACAGACCGTGGAAGAACGCGCTCGGCGTGCCCAGCACGCCGGACAGCAATGGGCCGACCGAATCACGGTGAGCTCACCAGGTGAAGCCGTTGCCGGCCAGGATGTTACGGATACCGCGCAGGTGGGTGACCCGCTCGATCGAGGAGCCGAGATCGCAACTGGGGTCTTCGAACGGATGGGTTTCGTCCCCGAACTGGCTGCGGCGTCAGAACCATCGTCATCGCTGTCGGCTGATAGCGATCAGATCGTCGGGCGGGAGCGGATCATCCGGCTGCACGCCTGCCCGGTACGGGATCTGGCCCGAGCGCACCCCGAAGTGGCATGCGGATTACACCTGGGCTTGCTGCACGGCCTGCTCACCAAGGCCGAACCTGCCGATGGCC
This sequence comes from Mycobacterium sp. NGS58, assembly GCF_059812385.1. Classification (NCBI taxonomy): domain Bacteria; kingdom Bacillati; phylum Actinomycetota; class Actinomycetes; order Mycobacteriales; family Mycobacteriaceae; genus Mycobacterium; species Mycobacterium sp. NGS58. The sequence goes on from NZ_JCALCO010000033.1 coordinate 12,946, forward strand.
AGCCGATGTCCGCCAGACTCGAGCCCTTCGTCGAACCCGAACTCTGCCTCGCCAGGGCGTCTGTCTCGCGAAGGACGGCATAACTGACGTCGGGGCCGCGGCTAGCTAGGCGCCCTGTTCCGCGGCTCCGTGCCGGCGCTCTGTCGAGGGCAGCGCCGGTCCGCCGAGGGCGCGACCGTGCTGACGCGCGACGCGGGATGGACGACGTGATCGCCGAGGCTGGCCTCTCCCGGTGCATGGACCCGTCCTGACCGCTCGCAGTACCTGCACGGTCGGCGGTCAGATTCGCTGTTGGACAAGAACGTCGAGTTCCTCTGAGGCGTGTCCCGTTAGCCGGCGGTGCATTGCCCGGGCGATTCTGGTCGCCTGGATTTTCGCGTGCTCGGCAACTGGGCCCTGATACATCTGGTCGATGGTGCTGTTCCAAAGTTTGAGCCAGCGCAGGAAGTGACGGGCGGTGAGCACATGCCGATCATGGACGGGCTGGTGAGCGCGTATCGCGCTGCCCCCATAGAGCCCAGCGCGGAACAGCACCGTCTGCCAAAAGTCGCACATGACCGGAAGGTGCGATTCGAGGCCGTGCACCCGGATCTCCGCGAACGGCTCAGCAAGGATGTCGTCGACGAGTACCTGACCATAGAAGCGGCGCAGCAACGCCTCCACATCTGCGCGGGTCGCCAGATCCACCCGCGCCCGGTCAACTGCTAGGGCGTCCAACATGATCACCTCCGCGGCGAGGTTGAAGGGCCAACGCAATCAATAGGCCCAACCGCACCATCGTGCGCACGCACATCTGAAGCACTTCGGTCGCGTCGCCGGTTGCGCGGCAGGCGATCTCGTTGCGCGCGCGAGCCGGCCACAGGATCTGTCTCCTCGCTCACTCACACCGTCCAATCAGCATATTTAAATGATAATATTCATCTATATTAGCGGAACTTCTTAAGGGGAGGAGGGTTGGGAGTGACGGTCGACGCGGTTCTCCCGGGCGACGTGCGCATCGATAGCTGGATCCCACGCTCGCGGGACGTTCACCTGCAAACCGTTGCAGCGCAACCCGTCGCGATGACAGTCGTTGGCCGCGCCGACGTCGACCACCTCGCCCGACCCGTCGTCGTCGGTGTCGACGGATCACGCACGGCGACACACGCGGCCCTATGGGCGGTCGACGAAGCGGTCAGCCGGGACATCCCGCTACGCCTTGTATCCGTCATCGGTCCGGTTGGCATGTCCGGCGCTCATGCCGACACCGTTCAAGACGCTTCTGCCCGCGCGGCCTTGTACGAGGTGCGGCGCGCCATCGAGGCCAACGGGAAACCGGTCAAGATCGAAACCGAGATCCTCTGGGAAAGCCGCTTGCCGCACTGATCGAGCAATCGCTGTGGGCGGCGATGGTCTGTGTTGGGTCAATCGGGCTCAAGCACGCCTGTAATGGCGTGGGTTCCGTGGCGGCGGGCCTGGCCGCGCTGGCGCCGTGTCCGGTGGCGGTGATCCGGCGGCCGGTGGGCGGGCCAGCAACCACGCGGGTCGGGACGATTGTTGTCGACGTGCACAACGGTGTAGTGCTGCGACATGCCCTCGAGGAGGCGAGACTGCGGGGAGCGCCTCTGCGGGCAATCTCGGTATCCGGCACCGAGCGGCCCGACGACGTCGGCGACCGAAATCGTTTGGCGCGAGCGCAACTGGATCGTCGCATCGCTCGGTGGACACCGTTGTATCCCGGTGTGCAAATCGAGTCCGCCATCGTCCGCGGAAGTGTTGGCCGATATCTGGCTACCAACGCGGATTCGGTCCAGCTGTTCGTCGCTGACCCGCAGGCCTATCGCGACTTGCGTAGGGCGAACGACGCGGGATGCTCGGTACTCACGGTACGTTGCACGAACTTTAACTGCGGCGCGGCCTGATTACTTGCTGGCAGCGGAAACCAACACATCTGCCTATTGGCCCCAAACGTCCATGACCGCAATGTCAGGCCCGCAAAGCGCGGCGCGACCGAGGGCGACAGTGCTGATTTTGTGCGACGCCGGTTCCGACTTATCTGCCGAGCCTAGGCCGCCGACCGCAGCGCAGATTGGCTTAGGCCCGGTCATATCCGCACATCTGGCCGAAACCCGGATTGGAGGACTATGGTGCCTTATTAAAGGACTAAAATCCTCTAAACGAGGTCGGTAAGGATGAGCGGCTCATGGCCTATGGGATTGCGATACCCGGATCGGCATGCCGGGCACCGGCGTGCATCCCGATTTACCCGGCCGAATACGGCTTCGCAGGATCGCCACCACAAGATGTCCGATCCGACACCGACATCGCGGGTGGGCTTGACGCCCAGAAAGCGGAATTCGTTCGTGGGACCCCGCCTGAGCGGGCATGGCCTGCCGGGAAGGCCGGATCTGGCTGCCACGGACGAGCTCGTGTTCGCGACGCACAGTGAGGACGCGCTGTGAGCACCGTCGCCGAACTGATTCCCACCCGGCCGTTCCCGCAGCGTCGTGGACTGAAGGGCACGTTCATCTACCGGTTGGTGACGACCACCGACCCCAAGCTGCTCGGCATGATGTACACCGCTACGTCGATCGGGTTCTTCATGCTCGGCGGGTTGATGGCCTTGTTGATGCGGACCGAGCTTGCCGCACCGGGTTTGCAGTTCTTGTCCAACGAGCAGTACAACCAGTTGTTCACCATGCACGGCACGATCATGCTGCTGCTGTATGCAACCCCGATAGTGTTCGGCTTCGCCAATTGCATTCTGCCGCTGCAGATCGGCGCACCAGACGTTGCGTTCCCGCGGCTCAACGCGCTCAGCTATTGGCTCTACCTGTTCGGCGCACTGATTACGGTGTCCGGTTTCCTCACCCCCGGGGGTGCAGCGGATTTCGGCTGGACGGCCTACACACCACTGAGCAGCGCCGTACATTCGCCCGGCGCCGGCGGCGATCTGTGGATCATGGGTCTGGCCATCGCCGGGTTGGGCACCATCCTGGGGGCCGTCAACATGATCACCACCGTGGTCTGCATGCGCGCCCCCGGCATGACCATGTTCAGGATGCCGATCTTCACCTGGAACATCCTCATCACCACGATCATGATGCTGATCGCATTCCCGCTGCTGACCGCCGCGCTACTCGGGCTGGCGGCCGACCGACATCTGGGCGCCCACATCTACGACCCGGCCAACGGCGGAGTCATCCTGTGGCAGCACCTGTTCTGGTTCTTTGGTCACCCCGAGGTCTACATCGTCGCGATCCCATTCTTCGGCATCGTCACCGAAATCATCCCGGTATCTTCCCGCAAACCGGTCTTCGGCTACACCACCATGGTCTACGCCACCATGAGCATCGCCGCGTTGTCCACCGCGGTCTGGGCCCACCACATGTTCGCCACCGGCGCCGTCCTGCTGCCGTTCTTCAGCTTCATGTCGTATCTGATCGCCATCCCAACCGGCATCAAGTTCTTCAACTGGATCGGCACCATGTGGCACGGTCAACTGACCTTCGAAACACCCATGCTGTTCTCATTCGGCTTCATGGTCACATTCCTGCTGGGCGGCCTGTCAGGCGTGATGCTGGCTAGCCCGCCGATCGACTTCCACGTCACCGACACCTACTTCCTGGTCGCCCACTTCCACTACGTGCTGTTCGGCACGATTGTGTTCGCCACCTATGCCGGCATCTATTTCTGGTTCCCCAAGATGACCGGCCGGCTGCTCGACGAGCGCCTGGGCAAGCTGCACTTCTGGCTGACGTTCATCGGCTTTCACACCACCTTCTTGGTCCAGCACTGGCTCGGCAACCAAGGCATGCCGCGGCGTTACGCCGATTACCTACCCACCGACGGATTCCAGCCGCTCAATGTTGTCTCGACGATCGGGGCGTTCATCCTGGGCGCGTCCCTGCTGCCGTTCGTCTGGAACATATTCAAGAGCTACCGCTACGGCGAAGTTGTTGTCGTCGACGATCCCTGGGGATATGGAAACTCCCTGGAATGGGCCACCACCTGCCCCCCGCCGCGGCACAACTTCACTGAACTTCCCCGCATCCGTTCCGAGAGGCCCGCCTTCCAGCTGCACTACCCTCACATGGTCGAACGCATGCGCAGCGAATCCCACGTCGGCCGCCGACCTCGCTCTAGCCAGGCCGTGGTGGGCGCAACTCGCCCCACCAGCCAGACACAACCCCGCGGTGGATGAACAGGCCAATACGGGCGCCGCGAACCCGATGGTCCTTCTGAACAGAGGCGTCGGAGTGTCCCGCCATACCCGGTGGCAACGCGACTTCGACCAACTGGTCGGCGAGGGCGACGGGCACACCAGCAGGCCTTAAACAATGACCAATCCCAATCCCCGCAGAGACTCACTAGTCTGCGCGGTTGGGTAGCGACACGGCCAATCATCAGGGCGCCAGCGGGCCGCGTGCCTTGCCGTGTATCGCTGCACAACGAGTGCGCCCCCAGCCTGTGGTTCGTGGCCGATCAATGCTTCCACGGTGATTTGGGCGGCTGCTGCTCGTGGTCGACACCGGCGCGCCCGGTCGCGTGCTTTCGAGATTGATGTCGGGTTGAAAGAGTCGGTCGCCAACGCCCACCCGGTGACGTTCAGGCCGCCGATCAAGCGCGCACCGCGCAGTTTGCGTTAGGCGCTTTCGCCGATGTTGCCGAGATCGCGCCGCGGTATCGGCATCCAAGGTCACGATCACAAGCAGCATTGTCGGGTGGCGACAATCGGCCGCCGCGGTGTTGGCCGGTTTTGGCAAACGCTGCCGCCTCCGTTCACACCACCATGGGAATTGACAACCAAAGTTCAGCTGCGGAGGTGTGTGATGGTCGGCGTCGAGCGGATTGACGGCGGACCACGGTCGGTGATCGTCGTCGGTGCGGGCATCGTCGGGTTGTCGACGGCGTGGTTCTTACAGGAACGCGGGGTCGAGGTCACGGTGGTGGACCGCACCGGCGTGGCCGCTGGCGCCTCCTGGGGCAACTCCGGGTGGATCGCCCCGGGGCTGACCTTTCCGCTGAACTGCCCGGAGGTGCTGCGCCGCGGGCCGCGTGCGCTGCGCGATCCGACCGTCCCCTTGCAGTTCCCGTTACCCGCCGACGCTGGACTCAGGGTCTTCCTGACGCAGTTCGCCGCCAACTGTCGACGATCGTCGTGGAAGCGGGCGATACGGGCCAACATGCCCCTCAACGAAGACTGCATCGAAACCTTCGACGTGCTCATCGCCAATGGGGTCGACGCGCCGGTGACCGACGCACCGATCACCGCGCTGTTTCGCAGCACCAAAGAAGCGGAACGCATGCTAGCAAAGCTCCACGAGCTCGAAAAGGCAGGCCAGGCAATGTATGTCACCGCATTGTCGGGCGAGGCGTTACGCGAGCAAGTACCCCTGGCATCGCCGGTGATCACCACCGGGCTCGACATCAACGCCCAGCGCTTCGTCGACCCACGCCGATTTGTGGAGGCCCTGGGCCACTCAGTGGTCAACCGCGGCGCCACGATGCGCAGGCTGGAAATCCGCGACGTCCTCGGCTCTGGCATCGGCGTGGCGGTGCACCCGCGCCGCGGCACGCCGCTGACCGCCGACGCCGTGGTAATTGCCACCGGCGCACGATTACCGCAGCTGGCGGGCCGCTGGCTGCGCGTCCCGGTGCAGGCCGGTCATGGCTACTCGTTTACCGTGCCCGTGGACCGCCCGCTGCCGACCCCGATCTACCTGCCGGACCTGCGGGTGGCGTGCACGCCCTATAAGGGCGCCATGCGTGTATCGGCCACCATGGAATTCGGCCACCCGCACCGATTAGTCATACCGGCACGGGTGGAGGCCATCGTCGCCTCGGCCAGTCCCCTGCTGGATGGTGTGCGCTGGGCCGAGCGTAGCGACATGTGGGTGGGTGCGCACCCGGTCACCCCCGACGGTCGCCCACTGATCGGTGAGGTGTCACCTGGGGTCTATGTGGCCGGTGGACACGGCATGTGGGGATTGGCGCACGGCCCGGTGACGGGTCGGCTGTTGGCCGAACAGATCACCACCGGCAAGCAACCGCAAGCCCTGCGCGAGTTCGATCCGCTGCGCCGAAGCGGACGCTGACACCTCGCGATAGCCGCGGCTCCAACCGCGCCGGAACTTGGCCCGCCGAGGGCCTCCGAGTCGTCAGTGGCGGCTGCCTGCTTTGGCCCGCCCCTGGCGACACTCCCTCGACAACGAAAGGACACCACTCGAAATGACCAGCACCGAACCCATTCGGATGACAGGACAGCAGTACAACCGACTGCGGAACAAGCTTAACGCGTTGCGGTCACGGCTCATCTTTGAAGTTCCTGACGACTTCATGGAGTACGACGCGAATCGCATTGCGCTACAAAAACGTATCCGCGCGATTCAAAACCTGTTGACCAAAGCGGTCGTCGGTGAGAACCTCGCCGGCGACCCCATCGCCGAACCCGGCATGGTTGTGACGATCCGCTACGAGCGCACGGGTGAGACCGAAACCTTTCTGCTCGACAGGCGTGGCGCGGTCGACGCCGACATCAACGTCTACTCAATGGCATCGCCGCTGGGCCGCGCGATCGCCGGCGCCCGCCCCGGCGACCAGCGCATCTACTCGCTCCCCAACGAGACAGGACGGCTGGTGACGCTGCTCGAGGCCGTGCCCTATGAAATGCGCTTGGCGAAAAGCGCCCCGCGCCAACAGAAAGCGTCCGGAAACTAACCGGGCCGACGACATCGCGTCGTGCTAGGCAGGCCTCGCGACGTAAATCCATTACACGTTAATGAAAGGAACAAATATGACCACCACGCAACCCGTGTGGATCTCGCCGCAAGCCTACGAGCGACTACAAAGGGAACTGGCCACCCTTCGGGTGTTGCATACCAGCGCAGCCGCTGACGGTGAGTCGGACGACAACGCCACCGCCGTCCAACGCGCCTGGCAGGCACGGATCCAACGGATTCATGACTGGTTGATCAACGCCGTCGTCGGTGAGGACCCACCCGACGACGGGATCGCCGAACCCGGCATGGTTTTGGCCATCCGCTACGACGACACCGGCGACACCGAAACCTTCCTACTAGGTGTGCGGGGCGCCGAATACGGCGACATGGAGGTCTACTCCAACCAATCACCGCTAGGAGCCGCGATCGCAGGCGCACGCCCCGGCGAACGACGCACCTACACCCTGCCCGGTGGCGCGACTCTGACCGTCACCCTGCTCCAAGCCGTGCCTTACGGCGTTCACACGGCCGGCTTAAAGGTATGACCCGAGAACACCGGCGGCGGTTGCATGAGCCGCATCCATCGCGACGCGCCTGCACATGTTGTGCCACAACCACATACGTCGCTTGTTGGCATTCACCAGCCGTTCAATCGTGCATGGCTGGCGGCCCTGCCGACGCAGTGGTGATCGCATGATGTTCGAACTAATCGACCCGGCGGCGATGGTGTTTATCATGTTCGCGGTGTTGGGCCTAATCATGGCCGTTGCGTACGGGCGAATGTGAGTGGCCGTCAAACTCGGATAGCGCGCAATGACCCTCTCACAGCACGGCCACTGGTGCACTCGCGGTGGACGGCGTCCGGGCCCGGCCAAATGCGTAGTCCGACAAATGGTTAACTGCACACCGGAAAACTCAAGTGATTCGGCTGCTGGGGCGTATCAAGCGGCCCTCGCGGGAGGGCGGTGCTGATTCGCAGGCGTTGTCCCAGGGCGCCGGCAGGGGCCATTTGGAAACTGTCGGGCCCGGCGACGCGATCGATAAGCGTGTCCGCCGCGATCGGGATACTGTCCGGGTGCGAGCGGTGGGCATGTGTTTCTTGCCGTCAATCCGTAATGCAGCTTTCGACCAATCAACTTGAGAGCTGTTCGCCGATTATGTCTCGTGTCTAGAGTTCGTTAACAGCCACTGCAATGTCGCTGTGGTCGATGGTATGGGGAGCGGCTTGTGATCACCTTGGACCGCTTAGTGAATGTGTTGGGCGATTACGGAGTCCGCCTGAAGTCGTCATCTGTGCTGCGGTCGACGGAATTGCGCAGCGTCGTCATCCACGAGACCACGGGTAACCGCGCAGTAGTCGGCGATGTCTTGTTGGCCATCGGGGCCGGCACGGTGGCCCAAGCTGTGCATTGGGCAGCCTCGGCTCGGGCCGCCGTGGTGCTACTGCGCGGCGACGGCCACGAGGTGACTTTCGACGGTGCGTCCGAAGCTCTCGCGATCATGGTTGTCGACGAGAAGGTGGCCTGGAGTCAGGTGGCGGCGGTCGTCTACGGGCTGGTACTGGAGGGCCGCGAGACAGAGTCCGGCCGTGGTCCCACCGATTTGTTCGCGCTGGCGGACAGCCTGGCCGACGCCATCGGCGGTGCAGTAGTTATACACGATCAGCTGTTGCGCGTGCTGGCGTACTCGAGGCAGCAGCAGCACGCCGACTCTGCGCGGGTGGCGACAATCCTGGAACGACAGACACCGGAACAGCTGCGCGCAATGTTCGAGGCCCGTGGAGTCTTCGCCCACCTGGCGGTCTCCGACAATCCACTGTTCGTCCCCGAGGAGGCCGAACATGGCATGAATGGGCGCATGGTGGTGGCGGTGCGCTCGGGACGAGAACTCCTCGGGTCGGTGTGGGTCGCGTGCTCGGCGCCCCTGGAAGGCGCCCCTCTCAGCGCCTTGACCGATGGCGCGCACACGGTGGCCCTACACCTGCTGCGGTCACGAGCCAGCGCGGACCTGGAGCGCCAGGTCGAATCCGAACTGGTGATCCGGCTACTGGAGGGCAGCGCTGATGCCGCCAGGATGGCCACCAGACTGGGCTTGCCGCATAGCCGATTGCGGGTGATCGCACTGCAAGCGTTCGTCGGTGCGGACCGCGATGCTGCTCTGCTGCTGGCTTTCGAGCGCGCCACCATGGGGTTCGGTTGGTCACGTCCAGGTCGCAGCGCCTTGGCAGGCAACACCGTCTACACCGTGCTTCCCGCCGACCAGGCAACGACGGCGCGACGGTGGGTGACCGGTTTGCGAGCGGCCCTCCCCGAACGGGCCACCGTGTTGGCCGGCATCAGCGGGGTGGCCGAGGTGGCGGAACTCGCCGCCGCCCGCCACGAAGCCGACGAGTGCCTCGCACTGCACGACGTGACGTCCCGGCCTACGCCTCCTGCCTACGACGAGTCATGGGATGAAATCCTGCTGCAGCGGTTGCGCACCGCGTCGCGGTCAGGTCGGTTCCCAGACCGTGGACCGGTGGCCGAGCTGCGCCGCCACGACCATGCCAACGAAACCGACTACGTGGCGACGTTGCGGGCCTGGCTGGAGGCCCAGGGCGACCCGGCCCAGGCCGGTCGGCGTTTGGGAGTACACGAAAACACGGTGCGATACCGGCTACGCAAGATGACCGAAATCACCAATCTGCCATTGGACGACGCCAGAAAGCGGCTGGCCATGATGATCGAACTTGCGGCCACGGACAATGATTAACCATCGGCGCTGTCGAAAGGCAACAGAACACCGCGACGCCATTGTTGAGTTTCCGCAAAACTTGGCGGGCCCACTCACGCGACAATGAAGCCATAGTGACCCGCCTATAAGGAATTAGCTGATGACTACCCCGCATCCCGATTGTCACCGGCCCACGGGCCATCGGTCGGAGGAAGACGCGGCGTTCGATACCTTCGCCGTGCGCTTGCCGCGGTGGCGATTTGCGCAGCTATTTGGCTTCAACCCACTGGTACGCATGAGCGATCGAGTCGAGGCACTCGTTGTGGTGTTAGCCGTGTTGATCACGCTTGTTGCCGTGCCGATCACCGCCGCCGTGGGCACCGCGGTCTACGACTCCCGCAGCCGCCAATACGCCGAGCAAGCCAAGACTAGTCACGTGGTCGCTGGCACAGTCACCAGCCACAAGGTCGCCTACCACGAATCGTTGGGCCCGACAATCACCGTACTTGCCCGATGGTTTGATGCCGGGACCGAACACACCGGCGCAGTCGCGGCGCCTCCAGGAGTCAACATCGGTGATTCGATTGACATCTGGATAGGTGAAGACGGTTCGCATGTCGGGCCACCTCCCAAAACCGCTTCCGACGAGGCGGTGGCGGTCGCATCAGCGATCTGGTTCAGCGTGGCCGTCGCGGCAGGCGTGTTGGTCGCCGGCACGCGGGCAGCCCTTAACCGGGCCCGCCACGCGCAGTGGCAAGATGACTTCGACAATCTCATCCGCGAGGGTGACGGACACACCAGCCAGCCATAAACACCTACTACCCTTTTCGCCGCCACCGCTGTGTCGCGGCATCCGGGGCGGCGGCCCAAGGCGCAGCATTACGCCCGGGCACTGCGGCCGCTACCGATGATTGCCGCTGGCCTGTGGCTAGTGGCACGTTGCTGCCTCCATCACGTTCGTGCGCGCTTGCGCGAAGCGCGCACCCGGTCGCGTGCTCGCGAATGTCATGTTAAATACCCTTGGCCGCCGGCACGCCGCCTTCAGGCCACCGGCCAAGCCCCGCACCACACACCTTGCCTTTAAGGCGCCCGCGCCGGTCTTGCCGAGATTGCGTCGCAGCCGCCGAGTTTCGGCATCCAGGCCACGATCACGAAGCAGCGTTGTCGGATGGCGACAATCGGCCACCGCGGTGTTGTCCGGTTCTGGCAAACGTTGCCGCCTCCGTTCACGCGACAATGGGATATGAGAGCCAAAGTTCAGCCGCGGAGATCTGTGGTGATCGGCGTCGAGCCGATTGACGGCGGACCTCGGTCGGTGATCGTGGTCGGACGGGCATCGTCGCATTGTCGACTGTCGGCCGAACACATCACCTCCGGCAAGCAACCCGGGGATCCTGCGCGAGTTCGATTCGCTGCGTAGAAGCGGCCGATGACTCCCGATACCCGCGGGCCTGAACCGTAGCGAATATTTCGCCCACCAAGGGCGACCCGACATTCCTCTTGATACGGAAGGACACCAAGCACAATGACCACCATTCAACGCATCCGGATGACGCACCAGGACTACACCCGGCTGCACGACGAACTTGCCGCGCAGCGTTCGCGCCGCAGCATCGAGGTTCCCGACGACTTCATGGACTACGACGCGAATCGCCTCGCGCTTCACTCGGCGCGACAAGCACGCATCCGCGAGATTGAGGATCTACTGACCAACGCTGTGGTCGTCGGCGAAGAAGCCGTCTTCGACCCCGTCGCCGAACCGGGCATGGTATTGACCGTCCGCTACGACGACACCGGCGACACCGAAACATTTCTGCTCGGCAGGCCTGACGTGGACGACGCCGACATCAAGGTCTACTCGATGGCCTCCCCGCTGGGCCGCATGATTGCCGGGGCCCGTCCCGGCGATCAGCGCGTCTACGCAATTCCTGGTGAGACTGGGCGGCTCGTGACGCTGCTGAAGGCGGTGCCCTGTGGGATGCATGCGGCGAAACGGCATGGGCCACAGTCTGTTCCACGGGTACATAACGACTGTTCCATGGGGACGTAACGATGGCCCGCTGGCGCTTTTGCGCGAGTTCAGCCGCTACGCGCGATGGCAACGTCGAGCATCAGCGGCCCATGTTCCCGCCGGGCCACCCGTAACCATCATTTGTCGCGTTATGAAAGGAACAGACATGACCAATACTCAAACCCGCGTGTGGATCTCGCCGCAAGGCTGCGAGCGGCTCCAAAGGGACGCCATGATGTCAGCGATTAGCGAGTATCGCGACATCGACACCTACACGCGACAGCTTGCACGCAGTTGCTCTTTGGCAGCCGATCACGCCGGCATGTCGCTGCACACCCATTTCCAGCCGGAGATCACCATCGTCGAGGTGCGCGGCGCGGTCGACGCCTACAACGCCGAGCGGCTAAGTGACCATATCGACGACCTGGCTACTCGTGACCGCCCGCTAATCATTGACCTTTACTGTGTGGATTTCTTTGGCAGCGACGGTTTCCGAGCATTGGTCAAGATCGCAGAAACCTGCCAGCGCGAGGGTGTGCGGTGGACGTTGGTGACCAGCCGCGCTGTCGACCGGCTGCTGTATACCGACCGTGGTAACCACGCGTTTCCCGCCGCGGCATCGCTAGAGGAAGCCATGCAGCAGCTGACACGGCATAACCATGCATGGTCGTTACCGCAGCGCGCCGCACCACCAGGATCGCGAGGCGCGTCCCAGGTGAGCCATCGCGGGCGTCGAGTCCCTGGCATGGGCAAGTTCACCGAGAAATCGAAGCCGGTGCTCATGCACCATGAGTTATCGGACATGCCCGCCAAGCAGATCCACCGGTGGGAAGGCGACGGTGGCTTCATACCGCCCGAGCACAACCCGCGTCGGAGATTCACTCGGCGTGGTCGAACACGCGATCAGTCCGTCGACAGCGGAAAGGCCGTGTGATGGACGGTCTCACAAAAGCCAGCGAAGCGATCGGGTGGCCAGCCGTGGTCGCAATTGAGCAACTTGACGAGAACGGTCTGTGGGACCTTTCCCGGCGAGCCGACGCGCTTGGAGTGTTGTCGGTCTACGTTAACGCCGATCGCGGCCAAGACCCGAACCTAAGAGCCGCCGCAATCGACCTGAGCAACCGATTCCGGGAGTTGCAGCGTCGGGTTGCCGAGGATCCCGGTTTTGGTCAGAGCCGCGATGTGGCTGCCGCGCTGGAGCGACTATGGCCGCAGATAGAGGGCCTGGCAACCCCGGCGGCGTCGGGCCGGAGCCGTATCGTCTTCGCCGCGTTGGGAAGTGACTGGATCGTGCGGCTTGAGAGCGCGATGCCGGTGGCCAACCGTGTGGTGTTAGACGATGGCCCGTTCATCCACCCGTTGCTGGAGTTGCTCGACGAGGGTCGGGCGGCTGGCGTCGTCCTGGTGTCAGCGGAGAAGGCCCGGCTGTTCGAGTGGCGGGTGGGGTCGCTTCAGATGTTGAAGTCGATGGAGAAGCCGTATGTTGAGGCGCCGCACGAGCGTGCCGGGCAAATCGGGGGTGGCCCGAAAGGGCAGTTCCACACGCCGATGCGCGAGCAGCGCCAAGCCCGCGGGCGCGCCCGGACGCAGCGATTCATAGGTCAGGTGACCGAGGTGGCTGCGGAGCTGGCCCGTGATCGCAGATGGGAACGGATCCTCGTCAGTGGCGGGGAGGGCTGGACCGAACCTACCATCGCCAGTTTCCCCGAAGCGCTTCGCGACAAGATATACGCCGACGCTCGAGTCCTCGCCGGGCTCGATGACGATGCGCTGGCCACAGCCGTCACCCAATGGGCTCATGCGCAGCACACCGAGCGGGGGAGACAGCTCTTGGGTCATGTGCGCAACGCCGCCGCGTCGGGTAGTGGCGCCCTCGGGTTGTCCGAAGTGACCGCAGCCTTGAATGCCGGAAGAGTCGCACAGTTGGTGTACGACCCGAAGGTCCGGTACCAGGGGACCGTTGGCGCCGACGGGGCGCTGTACGCCGGTGAGGAGGTCGGCCCGGACGGACACCCAGGGACGCCGGAGCCTCGTTTGACCGAACGGCTGGTCGAGCGGGCCCTTAAGACTCGAGCCCAGATTAGTCCGATCGAGGGCGCGGCCGATGGGTCGCTGAGGGACGCCGCTGGCGTTGCGGCGGTACTGCGCTGGTAAAGGCCTTGCCGGCATCCCGCGAGCAGTGGACTTTCGGGGCGACGCAAGCAAATCCGAGTAGCTCGACGCATTCGCCTCGCACCCGACCACCTGAAGGAATCCATACCACCATGGCGGTGGTAAGCAGGGTTGACGCGCCTTGTAAGCAGGGTCTACGCGTGGCGGCGGGTAATGAGCCCTTGCCCGAAGAACATCATGTCAATACCAGGAAATGTCGCGGCATTCCCGCGAAAATCTTTGCCGGACTGCGCCTCACGCGCTCGCCTGTTGGCACACCCATCCATCGGGAGTGCAGCCGGTCTCGATGAACCGGGTCAATTCCGCGCTCGTGTGCGCTGGCAGGGCTGTGTCGGCATGCGGATAGATGATCGGTTCTTCTTTGGAGTTGTGTTGGTGGAGTTGGTCCAACAGTTGCCCGCAGGTATGTGCCAGCCGCCGATTGTCGATTGCGTCGGCAAGCAGATCGGTCAGGGCGTCGATGGTGCGCCACAGCTGGCCATGCTCACGCATCATCACAAAGATCGGCATCACCATCCCGGCCGCGCGGATCGGCGGGAACAGGAGCACCTCTTCGAGGTAGATGTGGCGGCGCAGCGCTCGCAACGCCGCGGTCAGTGGTTCGGGCTGCACGCTGCCGCCCTCCAGCTTTTCGATGAAAGTCTCTATTCCCGTGTCGATTTCGCGGTGTTCCCGCTCCAGTGCGGCAGACAACATCCGGTCGGGCATCGTGTTGCTTCCTCTCGTCAGTCCGCTGGGCGGGCAGCTTCGGTGTTGTCGAGCTCGCCGTGCACGGTGATCTCGGCTCCGGCAAACAATCGCGACACCGGACACAGGGCAGCAGCCTGGTCCAGCACGGCCGCGAAGGTTTCGGCGTCCAGCCCAGCGACCGCCGCTTTGACCGTCAGCCGCGAAGTGGTGATTGTCGGGATGGCGTTGACGGCATCCAGGGTCACGGTGGCCGTGACATCTAGTCGCTGTGGCGGCGTGTGGTTCTCGCCCAACTTCAACGCCAACGCCATGGCGAAACACGATGAATGCGCCGCGGCCGCCAGCTCTTCGGGGCTGGTCTTGCCGCCGGGTTGCTCAGTGCGCGATGCCCAGGTCAACGGCAGGCCATCTAGCGCGGCGCTGCTGGCCTGCGACAGCGTGCCTTCGCCAGAGGCGAGCGGGCCCTCCCAGGTGGTCTTCGTGGTCCGTTCCGCAATGCTCATACCCATCGACTCCTTTGCCGGAATCATCCGGCTACTTTTTACAAGCGTGATTGTGTAAACTCTAGTCCGTCGTCGTATGCGTTGACCAGAGCGGCGGGCAAAGTGATGCGATCGAATCAGGTGGTCGACTTGCGAACGGGCCCAGTGCGATTACGTGAACCGTTAGCAGGTGTCCCGCGTCTTCGCCAAGAATCCGCGGACAGCATCGGCCCACTGTTGACTCGCATGACCGGTTGGGGCTGCAATGATGCTCGTGCAGCGGATTTCATTAGAGGCTTTGGCCCGACAACAGCTCGAACTGGCGGCTTCCCACGGCGGTCGCGCCGCCGACACCGTCGTTGGTGGGCACGAAAGGGTGTTGCGGCAGACGGTAGTCGGTTTGACCGCGGGGGCGGTCCTCAGCGAACACAACAATCCCGGGGAGGCCAGCGTGTACGTCTTACGGGGCCGCATCCGGATGGACTCCGGCGACGCGTCTTGGGAGGGCTGAACCGGCGACCTGTTAAAGGTTCCCGATGCGCGGCACAGCCTGGAGGCGCTG
Organism: Mycobacterium sp. NGS58; assembly: GCF_059812385.1. Classification (NCBI taxonomy): domain Bacteria; kingdom Bacillati; phylum Actinomycetota; class Actinomycetes; order Mycobacteriales; family Mycobacteriaceae; genus Mycobacterium; species Mycobacterium sp. NGS58. Next base: position 28,276 of record NZ_JCALCO010000033.1, read on the forward strand.
GAGGACTCCGCGGTATTACTGACCGTCGCCAAACTGTCCTGACCGCCAGTGTTTCGGCCGGATGGCTACCTGCCGCTGCGCAATTACGCGGTAATCGGTGATAGCCGAGCGGCTCTCGTGGGCCGCGACGGCTCGGTGGATTGGTTGACGGTGCCCAATCTGGACTCGCGAGCGGTAATTTTGCCGCCGTGCCCGAGCTTGGCAGCATGACCGAGGCTCGGGGCTACTACTGGTGGCTGATGCACGCCACTCAGCTCGTCGCAGTGAATCCGGCGCACCTCGCCCGTGTCGGCCATCGCACCAGCAATGAACGCTAACGCACCGATGGCCCACTTCGAGCGCGGCTAAATGGTTTGGTGGCGTCCGAAGTACTTGTGGTCTTCGCTGTATCCGCCATAGCCGCTGCCGATTTCGGAGTAGTGGCCCAGGAATTCGATGCCCTTGATCCACTTCACCTGTTTGAAGCCGTGTTGCAGTTCGTTGCGCAGCCGCAAGGGCGCGCCGTGACCGTAGGTCAACGGCTCGTCGTTCATGTTGTAGGCCAGCATGCTCAGGTGGTGGCTCATCTGATCGATCGGATGCACGTTGTAGTAGATGCCGCCGGTGCCGCCGAGGCCCATCGAATAAAACGCCACCCACTTGGCTTCCGGCAGTGGTTTGACGAGGTCCATGATGGTTTGCATCGACACGCCACCCCATTTGGCGACGCCGGACCAGCCCTGGATGCAGAAGTGTTGGGTGATCTGGTCGTGGTAGGGCAGCGCCTTTAACTGTTCGAGTGAGAACTCCCTGGGGTTTTCGACCAGTCCGGAGACGCGCAGCCGCCAATCGCGGAAGTTGTTCGTTTCCAGCTCTTTGTATTCGAGACTGTCCGGTAAGCGGCCGTTGTGCCAGAAGTAGGGCGAGATGTCCTTTTCGGTGAAGGCGCCCGGTTCCGGATTCATCTGTTCGAATAGTCGTTGCAGCGGGCCGATCAGGGCGTCGCCAACCTGCTGGACCACGCGGGGATGCCGAATCGTGAACGGAGTGGCCCACACCCAGGCCACCGCCGTCACCACCATGGCGACGGCAAACACACCAAAGCCCACCCAGCCGGTGTCGTCGCGGGCGGCGAACATGTGGTTGAGGTTGCGCAACGCCGCGGTGGCAAAAACCAGGATCACGTGGACGATGATGAAGAAGATGAAAAAAGCCAGCACCAAGAAGTGCAGGGTGCGTGCGGCCTGGATGCTCAGCCGCTTGCTGATCACGGTGAGGCGCATCGATAGCGCCGGGGACATGCCCAGCCCGGTGATCAGCGCGGCCGGCGCGGCGATGAATACCACCGTGAAGTAGGCCAGCAGCTGGAGGCCGTTATAGGCGACCCAGCCGTTGTCGGTGGGCCAGTCCACGGACAGGTACTGGATCGCCACGGATGCGGCGTTGGGGAACACGTCCCAGCTCATCGGAACCAGGTGACGCCATTGCCCGGTGGTGAACAGCAGCACGTAGAAAACCAATCCATTGAGCAGCCACAGCACGTCGACGCCAAGGTGCCACCAGCGGGCCAGCCCGATGGAGTGCCGGAACCCGGGCAGTCCGAACTGCGGTGGCAGGGCGACAGTGTCGTCGTTGGCGGTCCAGTATCCCTCCGGTACCGGCGGCCCCACCCGCAGCCACTCATCCTTACCCGGCGTGCAGTTGCGCCTGAGATATAGCCGAGGATGGTCGCACAGAATCTGGATGCCGGACCGGATGATGAAGGTCATCAAGAACAAGTTGAAAAAGTGCGTCCATCCCTCCCAGGCGTGCATGCCGGGAGGCACGCCACGAGTATCAGTGCCGGGATAGCGCGCGATGAACGCCTGCACGGCCGGCATGTTGTGCAGGCCCTTGCCGATCGCCACCGCCGCCACCAATAACGCCAAGCCGATGGGAATCAGCCACAGCAGGTTGAACCATTTGTTATCGCCGACTCGCAGCTTGGGGGCAGTAGCCCGCCTGGTCAGATCGAATCCACCGCCGTAGGTCGTCACATCGACGTGGTCATGGGCCGGATGGATTTCGGCGCTATAGGACTCGAGATCCAGCTCGACGAGCTCGACCTCCTTGAGTTCGGTGGGCTCCGCTGAGGTGGGAATGGTGGCGGGCCAGTTGACTTCCTGGACGGCGTCTTTGCCGTCGTCGGCTTTGCTGTTCACACGCGTCTCCCTTCGACGCTCAACCGATGTGCCGAAGCTACCCCGCGTGTGTACGGGGACTCCAATGCTGCTGTGCCAGTGCATTACCGGTCGTGGTCCCTTCGCCGGCCGCGCGTTGTGGCTGGGTGGCGGCGCCTGTTCGTGGTCGCGATATCGCGGGGTCGGACAACGACGCAGCATCGGCCCTGGCGCGGCGCCAACGCCGCGCGTTGCGGTGGTTCGCCGGCCGTTTCGAGCATGCCTTGAATCAGCTGCAGGTTGAGCCCGCAGACCAACGCGGTGTGTTGAGGCACGAGCTGGTGAAATGGGCAGTTGCGCAGTTCAATACCGCCGTCGGTCGCCTCGGCCGGCTCATATCCCCGCCCGCACAGCGCAGCGATCACGCCGCCTTCCGAAGCGCCGGCCCGCCCGGCCTTGCGCGCCGCGGCCATCACCGCCGAGCGCACCACTCCCGAATCGTCGCCGGACACCGCTTCGGCGAGAAGCTCGGCCAGCAACCTGTAATCACGCGGCGGTACGCTCACCGACAGGTCCTGCTGGGTTCGCGAGTATCGCTTCGCGGGGCGTCCTGCCCCCGGACCCGACCGACCGGCCGACCGTGCATAGCTGGCCGCCAAAATGCCCGCCTCGGCCAGTTTGTCCAGATGATAGGCCGCCAACGTTCGGCTGATACCGGCCGCGGCCGCGGCCTCCTCCCGCGTCGCCGGTTCATCACAGGAAGCGACGTGCTCGTAGAGCCTGCGCCGCACCGGGTCATCCAAACTACCCAGCCCGGCCACCGGATCGACGGGGCCGCCCGAACTGATACTCATCTCAATAATCTAACACCAAAAATTATTGACAAATAGGAATTGACGGCAGTTCAATGGAATTACCCCCAGACGACCGACGGAGGAACGTAAACGCAACTGCAGAAGGAGGAGGATTCTGATGACGACAGCTCAGATGCATCGCAGTCAAACCGCGGGCGAGGTCTTGCAACATGTTCAGAGCGATCCCGCGTACGGGGCGTTTTGGCTCTTGCGTATCGGCTTTGTGGTGCTTCCGATCTGGATGGGTGTCGACAAGTTCGTCAACGTCCTCACCCGCTGGCCGAACTACCTCGCTCCGTGGATCGTCGATATCGCCCAAGATTTGGGTTTGACCGCGCAGGGCGTGATGTACATCGTCGGGGTGATCGAGATCGTCGCGGGCATCGCGGTGGCGATCAAACCGCGCTATGCGGCTTACGTTGTTGCGGCGTGGCTGGCCGGCATCATCATCAACCTGCTGACCTACTCTGGTTTCTACGATATTGCGTTGCGCGACTTCGGGCTTCTGGTTGCGGCGTTGACCCTGGCCCGGCTTGCCGCCGCGTACGACAGGTCGTGGTTCCAATCACGCCGTGCGGCCAGCGCTGAAAAGTGAATTCGCCCGGCGAGAGGAATAACCGCGCCGTTGCGGAGCCTGTCCTGCGACTGGCCGATCACCGGGTTCCGGATTTGGCCGCCGCCGAGCAGGCGGCAGGAGCGTTCCTGCGGGCGCTCGGCGTAGCGGTAACCAGTGAGAACCTGCGCGATACGCCTCGCCGGATGGCTCAAGCCTATGGGGAGTTGTTCACTCCAGAGCCGTTCGAGGTGACCAGTTTTCCCAACGATGAGGGTTACGACGAACTGGTGCTGGCTCGTGACATTCCGTTGCGTTCGGTGTGCGAACACCATCTGCTGCCGTTCATCGGGACGGCGTGTGTCGGATATCTTCCCGGCGAGCGCATTGTTGGGTTATCCAAACTCGCTCGAGTGGTGCAGCATTTCGCTTGTCGTCCCCAACTTCAGGAGCGGCTGACCAAGCAGGTCGCCGACTGGCTCACTGTTCATCTGCAGCCACGTGCGGTCGGTGTGGTGATCCGCGCCGAACACACGTGCATGACACTGCGCGGTGCGCGCGCCACCGGTTCAACGACGGTCACCTCCACACTGCTTGGCTCACTGCGTGACGATCCGCGCTCCCGAAACGAGTTCTTCTCCCTCACCGGCATCGGTGGTTGAGCGACCCTCCTCCCACAGCATCAGCAGCATGTGAAGAAGGCACGCAGTGGCGGACCAGGTGTCAGGACAGAAAGGACCGACATGACCGACGAACAGACCATCGTCATTGTGGGCGCCAGCCTGGCGGGCGCGAAGGCTGCTGAGGCGTTGCGGACCGAAGGGTTCACCGGGCGGGTCGTGCTGTGCGGGGAGGAGCACGAACGCCCCTACGAACGTCCGCCGCTGTCCAAGGGCTACCTGCGCGGTGAGGAGGGCTCCGACAAGGTCTTCGTCCATGACGAAACCTTCTACGACAGCGTCGGTATCGAGCTACGCCTCTCGTGCAGGGTGGTGACGATCGAGTCCGCCGAGCGGCAGGCGGTGCTCGCCGGCGGCGAACGGATCGGTTACGACTGGCTGCTGTTGACCACCGGGGCCGCACCGCGTCGGTTGCGTCTTCCGGGCGCGGATTTGACTGGCGTGCACTATCTACGCAACATGGGCGACTCCGATCACCTGCGCGAGGCCATCCAAGCCGCCGGGCGGATCGTGGTCATCGGCGGGGGTTGGATCGGCTGCGAAGTCGCCGCTTCCGCGCGCCAACTGGGCGCTGAGGTCGCCATGGTGGAAAGGTCGGAGGTGCCTTTAAAGCGGGTGCTGGGTGCGGAACTGGGTGCCTTCTACCGTGACGTCCACGCCGAAGCGGGTGTGGAACTGCACCTGGGAGTCGGAGTTGAAACCCTCCGCGGATCGGGCACGGTGGAGGAAGTCGTCCTCGCCGATGGCACGGCACTGGCCGCTCCGGTCGTGGCAGTCGGAGTTGGCGTGTCTCCACGCACCGAACTCGGCGAAGCAGCCGGACTCGAACTCGACAACGGCGTCGTCACCGACGAATACCTGGCCACCAGCGTGCCGGGCATTTATGCGGCAGGTGATGTGGCCGCCGCCTGGCACCCGGTGCTGGGGCGTCGGATCCGCCTGGAGCACTGGTCCTCGGCGCTGAACCAGGGACCGGCGGCCGCGGCGAACTTGGCCGTCGAGATCAGCGGCGGCACAGACAAACACCCGTATACGAAGATTCCCTACTTCTTCTCCGATCAGTACGACGTCGGGATGGAGTACTCCGGGCTGGCGACGACCTGGGATCAGGTCGTCTACCGAGGCGACCCGGCCACCCGTCAGTTCATCGCGTTCTGGCTTGCCGACGGTCGGCTGGAGGCCGGCATGAACGTGAACATCTGGGATGTGGCCGGCCCGATTGCCGACATTGTGGCCGCGCGTCAACCCGTGGACGTCGGGCAGCTCGCCGACCCGGAAGTCGACCTGGCCCAGCTGGCCGCGAAGCTGTCCGGAACGAGTACACGATGAACCCGGCCCAGCGGCTGCATGAGGCCGGCCAGAGTTTGTGGCTGGATTCGATCAACCGGCGCATGCTCACCACCGGCACACTGGCGCACTACATCGACGAGTTCGCTGTCTCCGGCTTGACGTCTAATCCCACCATTTTGGGCCATGCGATGGCGGCTAGCGCCGACTATGACGACACCCTTCGCCGCCTGGTCGCCAGAGGCATCAGGCGGCCGGAGGATCTGGTCTACGCGGCCGCGCTAGAAGACCTCACCGCCGCCGCTGACCTGTTCCGCCCGACCTGGGAGGCGACGGTGGGCATGGACGGCTATGTGTCGCTTGAAGTTCCGCCGGGGCTGGCGTATGAGGCGCAGGCCAGCATCGAGGTGGCTCGGCGCCTGCATGCTCAGGCGAATCGCCCCAACCTGCTAATCAAGATCCCGGGCACCCCGCCGGGGCTCACCGCGATGGAAACGTTGGTCGCCGAGGGCATCGGGGTGAACGTCACGCTGCTGTTCTCCGATGCGCATTACCTGCGGACCGCGGATGCGTATCTGCGTGCCCTGCAAAGACGATCCGCTGCCGGCCTGCCGCTGGACGTGTCGTCGGTGGCCTCGGTGTTCATCTCCCGCTGGGACAAGGCTGTCGATGACATGCTGCCCACCGGGCTGCACGGCCGGCTGGGGCTGGCCATGGCCAGCAAGGTCTACGCCTCGCACCAAAAACTGCTCGGCGACCATCGGTGGAAGACACTGGCCGCCAACGGTGCGCGCCCTCAACGGGTGCTGTGGGCTTCGACCTCGACCAAGGATCCCGCCTTCCCGGACACCTACTATTTAGGGCGTTTGGCGGCTCGGGACACCATCGACACCGTGCCGGAGAAAACCCTGCTGGCCTTCGTCGACCACGGCGGGCCGGTCGAATTGATGGAGCCCGACTACGCCGGAGCCCAGGCCTGCATCGCCGAAGTCTCCGCCGCCGGTGTCGACGTCGACGCTCTTGGCGAGTCGCTGCAGCGTCACGGAGCACGTGCCTTTGAGGCCGACTGGACCGCCCTGCTGGAGAACATCGACACCAAGGCCGCCGCGCTCGCCCCGGCCTGAGCGCGTTACGAGAAGACCGGTTGCGGCTCAATCAGTTCGACACGGCTGTGTCACCAGCGCATCGGCCCCGTGGCTTCCGTGCCGGTGGTGCGCCGGCAGTGCGGACAGTAATTTGTGCCCCGTCGTGCGACGTGGATTCACTCGATCGTGGTTCCGCAGGTCTGACGCACTGCGAACCCTGGGATCTTCCCGACGTCTCTCCTACGACTGCGTTCATTCATGCCAGATCATCCCCCGCGGCGGCACCGCGTGCACGAGGGTAAGGGGTAGGTCGCCCGGCCTGGCGTCACGCGCGGCGCATTCCACAGCGAATTTCGACGGGGGATCCGTCCACACCGACGAGGATTCCGAGACGTTTGCTACGCAGGGACATTTCGCTTACTTGCTGCCCTCCATTCGACGACGCGTTCAAGTCTGCGTCGCGGTGTGGCCGACAACGGATCGGCGTTAACCGGTGCCCAGCCCACCCGCACCAACATCTGCGGAAAGCCGCTGGTGCCGAACACGTCTGAGCGCACCGCTTCGCGTGTTTCCGCAATCTCCAGCGGCTCGGTGACAGCGCAGCTGGCCAATCCAAGCGCGGTGGCGGTCAGCAGCACCACGCTGGTTGCTTCACCAGCGCGCAGCCGCGCCAGCCGATCGTCGGTCTGGGTGCCCAGCACCAGGATCGCGGCCTTGTCATCGGCGGCTGAAGCGCCGGTCGGCTGCGCTAGGCCGGGCCCGGCGAAAACCCGGCCGGGTATCGTCGCGGCACAGTCATGTGCCGGAGTATTGCGCGCCGGAACACCCGCTTTCGAGTCGTACCGCCCACTCCACACCGTGAGCTCGGTGAGGTAGTCCTGATCGGTGACATGGCTCCGAACTGCTTGGGTGACAATCACCTTCAGGTTGTCCAAGGCATCGACCTCGCGCAGCATGACACCGAGCCGGGCGGCTCGTGCGCCCATCAATGCGATATCACCGGCGGGCACCGGCCAAGAGCTGTAGTAGCGCCGGTCCGTTCGCCGCCGCGGTATCGCCGCGGCTAACGCAACATCGACCTCATCGACGTTGCCCGGATAAACTTCGATCGTTGCCAGGTGGTCGTTGTCGCCCGGATCGGGTAACCGATGGACTTTGCACCGCCAGCCCAGCCCGGCCAGAGCGATAACACAGTGGTGAAGTGTCGCACCACAACTCAAGATCAGGTCGCGGCCGTCTGGGTCAGTGTTATGCAGCTGCAGGCACGGATCGCCATACAGATGCAACGCCTCATCGCCCACCCGCCAGCGCCATGGCTGGGTGTTGTACACCGAGGGTGCCCGGGTAGCCAGCGTGAGGACCGTGCGGATTGTCTCGGTGTCGGGAAGGTGGGCATTCATTGACTTCGCTGCTTTCGTGAATCACAAACCTGTTGCTGCTCTTAGGGTCCCGCACCGCGGTCAGCCGGGCCAGGGCACGACGTCCTTAGCTGACAAGGACTTTGGGCAACGTCGCCGAGCCTGCCCCGCTTTCCTCTGTGGGCCAGGTCACGGGGAATTGGGGACTTTCGGCCTCTGCTACCGAGAGCCCGCGCAGTATAGTTTATACAAATGTATTTGTGAAAACTACGGAAGGCGTCGTTATGGAGTATCTGACTACCCTTGATGCGGGTTTTCTCGGGGCAGAGGACTCTGACCGCCATGTCAGTCTGGCGATCGGCGGCCTGGCGATCCTGGAGGGGCCGATTCCCGACTATGAGGCGCTGCTGTCGACGCTGGCCCAACGGATGAGTGCTTGCCCGCGGTTCGCGCAGCGGCTGCGGTTACGTCCATTCGATCTGGGTGCACCCGCATGGGTCGATGACTCGCACTTTGATATCGCCCGCCACGTCCGGCGCCGTGCGCTGCCACATCCCGGCGACGATCGAGAATTGTTCCGGCTCGTCGCCGAGGCGATGTCGTGGCGGCTGAACCGGGACCGTCCACTGTGGGAAATCTGGGTCGTCGAGGGCCTCAGCGACAATCGGTGGGCGATGTTGATGAAGGTCCATCACTGCATCGCCGATGGGATCGCGGCCGCTCACATGCTGGCTGGTCTGTCCGACGGTGGCGTGGGCGGTAGCTTCGCAGAGCGGATTCGCGTCGCCAAAGAGCCGCGAGCTGGACTCATCCCGACCGGATTGCGGCTGACCGGGTCCGTGCTCAACCCGGCCAGTTGGCTGAGTGGGTTGTGGGGCACGTCGACCGCCGTGACAGTGGCCGCCGCGCGCGCGGTTCGGGGCGGTGCGGAACTCGCAGCCGGTTTGGCGCGCCCGGCAGCGTCGTCGTCACTTAACGGTCCGATCACCGATCTGCGCCGATACAGCGCGGCCCGCATTTCACTCGACGACATCCGGCAGGTATGCCGGGTGTTCGATGTCACGATCAATGATGTCGCGCTGGCCGCGCTCACCGACAGTTACCGGTCCCTTTTGATCCGCCGCGGTGAACAGCCGCTGCCCGAGGCGCTGCGCACACTGGTGCCCGTGTCGATACGGTCCCCGGAAGCGTTCGGCAAGAACGACAACCGCATCTCGGTGATGCTTCCGTACCTGCCGGTGGAGGAGGACCACCCGGTGGGGCGGCTGCAGCTGGTCCATTCCCGGCTGGCCAAAACGAAGACCACCGGACAATGGCAAGCCGGCATCGCGTTCGTCTCGGTGGCCAACGCCATCCCGTTCACCTTGACAGCGTGGACTGTGCGGCTGTTGAGTCGGTTGCCGCAGCGGGGTGTGGTGACCTTGGCGACGAATGTGCCGGGCCCGAGCGAGCCGCTTCAGATCATGGGCCGCACGGTGACAAGGGTTTTGCCGGTGCCGCCGATCGCAATGCAACTAAGGACCGGTGTCGCGATGCTCAGTTACGCCGACGATTTCTACTTCGGTATCTTGGCCGACTTCGACGCGGTACCCGAGGTCGACGAAATCGCTCGAGGAGTTGAACGCGCGGTAGCACGCTTGGTGGCAATCAGCAAGAAGCGCAAGACCGCACGCGACCGGCGGGGACTCTCGCTGGTGGTGAGTGCGTAGTCGGCGCTGGCTGGGGGAGAAATTGGGATGAATCGCCATTCCGGTTGTGACACATTGGAATGGCGATCAGATAGGCAGGCTGGCGTCAGCTGATCTGTACCGGGAACATCACAGAGTGGTTGGCGGCGTTCGTCAGGTGCGATGAGATGAAATGTGGGCAAAGAAGTTTGGTATGGATATGGACGATTCGCAACGGTCCGGCGATGCGATGCCGAAGGTGGGCTCACTAGTAATCCACGTATCCGACTTGGAGCGCTCGGTGAACTTCTACCGTGACGTCTTCTCGTGCCGCATCGCCATTTATGAGGATGATACGGCACTTTTGTTGGCACCAGACGGTTTTCAGCTGTATCTGCACTCGGTTGGCCCGTCTCGACGGCCCGATATCCGGGCCGTGGGAATCCAGCATCTGATGTGGGCGACCGATAGCGAGGCCGACTTGCAGCGCACAACCGAACAACTTCGTGCCTACGACCCGGCAACGCTGACCTACAGCGAGGGAGGTGTGACCTTCGCCGAAGGCTGTGACCCCGACCGCGGACGAGTAATTGTCGCCTACCCGAGTCCGAGTCGCTTGCCTCGGCGCGTCATCGCGCGGCGGTTTCAATGACTGCTCAGGCCTGGATGCTTTTGATCGGCACATGTTCTGCGCCGGCCCGCCGGCTCCGATGTCGACGAGTTGCTGTCAGGGGGCTGACTTTCAATCCGCCTTTTTAGGCAATGCGATGGCGGCCGGTGCCGACGACGACGACATCCATCGCCATCTGGTCGCCAACGTATCCGGCAACCGGCGGAACTGGTTTGCGCTGCCAGTGCTCAAGACCTCGCTCGCGCAACCGACCTGTCCTATCCAATACGGGAGGCGCAAGCGCAGTATGCCCAAACAGCCTGTGCCGCATGGTAACAGGGGGAGGCCGCACACACGCCCATCAGATGGACACGCACCCGTGATTAATCTGCCAACTCGCCGACGAATGCCATCCCAGCTGAGACCATATTTTGATGCCGAGAAGCTGCGTTCCCCAGAGTGATTGCTCTTCAATTCACGATTTCGTCGCTTTTACTAGGTTTTTTGGTACGCCGCACAAACTCCGCGAGCACCGCGTACAGGCACAACAGATGAGATTAAATACTGAGTACTCCTTGCGCCGTCGCCCAGAGATCAGACACCGGTGTCGATCACGCAGCACAGGCGGCTCGATCGGCGGTCGGCAGGCCCGGGCCCAACGGTGTCACGCAGAGGACAAACGGCCCTATATTCACCATGCAATGTGCGGAATACTTGGTAACAGGCGAGATTGGAGGCCAAAACATGCTTGACACGATGGTGGCAACCCAGGTCATCAAAGATGCGGTGCGGTTGGCGTGCCGGGCTCCGTCGCTGTACAACAGCCAGCCCTGGCAGTGGGTGGCCGACGGTGGGCAGCTGCAGCTGTTTCTTGATCCCAGCCGCGTCATGCTCGTCGACCGATTGCACCGCGAAGCGCTCTTTGGTTGCGGCGCGGTACTCGACCATCTTCGGGTGGCGATGGCGGCGGCCGGCTGGCAAGCGCATGAGGATCGGTTCCCGAAGCCGAACGAGCCAAACCATCTGGCGACCATCACCTTTACCCCGATGGACCACGTGACCGATGGCCACCGTCGGAGCGCCGACGCGATCTTGCTGCGTCGCACTGACCGGTTACCGTTCAAACCGCCGATCAAATGGCAATCATTTGAACCGCTGCTGCACGGCGTCGTGAACGGCGACACTGTGCATCTGGACGTGATGTCCGACGATATGCGCCCACAGCTCGTCGAGGCATACCAGATCACGGAATCGCTGCGGCTCTACGATTCCCTGTATCACGCCGAGCTGGACTGGTGGACAGCACCTTTCGAAGCGTCCGAGGGAATTTCGTACGGCTCTTTGCTGACGGCCGCTGAGAGCGACCGCGTCGACGTTCGGCGGGTGTTCCCTCTAGGGCATCATGGCGAACGGCGCACCGACGTCCCGGCGGACTACGCGAAGGTCTTGGTGTTGTCCACCGAGAGCGACAGCGCAGCTGACGCGTTGGCGTGCGGTGAGGCGTTGTCTGCGGTCTTGCTGGAATGCACCATGGCCGGTTGGGCGACCTGCACGCTGACATATCTCACCGAGCTTCGGGTCACCCGCGATCTGGTCGCGGCACTGCTCGACCGCGACTACCTGCCCCAAGTTCTGGTGCGGGTGGGCGTGGCGCCGGCCATGGAAGAGGTACCGCCGCCCACACCGCGGCGACCGCTGAACGAGGTACTGTGCGTGCGGAGTTGACCGAGCCGCGGCCCGGCCTACCTGGCGAGTTCCTCCAGGGCCAGCGTGGAATGCGCGCACGCCGGCGCCGGCGCGCATCTCGACGGCGACACAGACGGCTCCCATGATCTCCTCGTCGCTGTTGTCTTTGCGACGGGCCAGCCGAGTGTGGCCGCGAATGCAGTAGGGACATTGAGTGGTGTGGGCAACCGCGACCGCGATGAACTGTTTGGTTTCTCCGGTAGGGCGCCCTCAGCGAAAACCACGCGGCTGAACGCTTTGAAACGCGTCGTTGGTCCTGGCAGTTGGCCACCTCGCAGCTCCGGATGCGTGGACTCGACGTCTGCGAGCAATGGGTAATCGGGTCTCCCTGGTACACAACGGAAGTGAAAGCTGATGACGACACGTGGCGGGCGCGCATTTACGCAGCAAGAGCTGAACTCGATTGTCGCGCAGGAACGACGCGACGCCGCGACCAAGTACACGGGCTCGACGACTATAAGGCGAAGGCTGAGCAGTTCGACGCACTGGTAGCCACGGCCAACGATGCGGGCGACGGCAGCACTGGTGAAGGCGACGCCAAACCGGATACCCCAGACGCACCTGATCTGCCGGATGCACCCGATGTGCCCAACCTAGCAGCACGAACCGCACCGCCCGAGGACGGTCTGCAGGCAGAGAACACGCAGCTGCGTACCCGGCTGTTACGCCAACAAATATGCGCGCAGCGCGGCCTAGACCCCGACCTGTGGGATCGGGTGAAAGGCGACACGGCCGACGAGATCGCCACCGACGCGGGGAAATTGGCCGCGAAGTTCGGGACAATCGGCGGATCAAGGCCACCTAAGCCCCTGTCATCGGGTGCCGGCGCGACCACCTACCAGTCGCCAAAAGAGCGCGCGGCCTCGGCGCTGCGCTGCATGAGCCGGTCGGAGTAGCTGATGTAGGCAAGCCGCACACGGCGCGGCATAACGGCAGGTCAAAGCCATAGGGGGCGGGGCCTCCCGGCAGCCAATACTCGTCGCCGGATGGCCTAGCGTCCGGCGATGCGTGCAAATCGCGAACTTTTCCATCCGACGGCGTTTTGCACGCAGACTATCGTTGAGCATTGAGTTGGCCGTCCCGCAAACTCGGCACCACAGGCAACCCCCGGTACAAATTGACGGCATTCGACAAATCTGTTACGAGCCAGCTATAAGCCTTCCTGAGCGCCTTATTCAGCGACTTGTACGACCACGCCAAGGTGCCTGCGATGTTCGGCCCGGGCACTGATAGTGCAAGCAGGCTAAAAATCGCGATGCTCGGGCCAATGCATAAGCCCACGGCCCATTTGATTGTCGCGTTGCTCGGGCTCAGCGCACACCCGATTCTTTCTGCCTGCGCCGCCGCATCGCCGATATTCTCGGCAATGACACCTGCGTAGACGGGACCGGCGAATGCAAGCAGTGCTGTAAATGCGGTTGCGAAGAAGAGCGGAACGATTCGTGGCAGGAGAACTGGCCGCCAACGCGGATTGTTATCGATATTGCGCCATATCCCTATAGTACGCAAAAGTATCACCAAAAAGATCGATCCGAAGAACACCCAATATCCCAACCATAGACGGCTTTCCGACCAAATCGGCGGGGGCCTTTGGAAATTGTGTTTCATCACGTCTAGATAGTTCAGTGTTGTCCGGACGAGGAGTAATGTCGTGGTCACAATGACAATAAACGTAAGCAAACCAGGAAGCAATACCAGTATTTTGCTCCCGAGTTCACGGGTGATCACATAATGAGCCAGCATCCAGCCCAAACCTGCTACCAAAATTGATCCGCCCACGGCAAGCATGCTGCTGGCTGGCATTCCCTGTGACCACGCTATGGCACAAGAAAATTCCGCACCGCGGATTGCGTCGCCGTTTTGATTAACAGCTGGGCCCATAGCCGAAATTGTGCCGAATAAGTACGAGTCGAGGCCGAGTACTAATACACCGGCACAAAACAGAGAAATGGTATGGGTAGGTACGGCTAATTTTGCCTGTATCTTTGCTGTTCGCCATTTCTCCGTTAAAGAAGCCGGAAGATTTTCTCGTTCCGTCGTAGACAACGGTGATGCGGAATCGGCTCGCGGCGTTAGATTCCCTGGGTCGTTCCATCCGAGCAGGAACGCCGTCGCAGTAATCATGAAGCCCGCAAGTACGCCGGCTAGGACGGAATTTGGCGTTGATGATGTGATGATGCTCCACGGCAGCCGTATTGATGCGCAATTTCCATGCAACCGGAAGCCGTCCAAGCTAGGCGACGCTAGCACCATAGCTTCCGCCCCCTGCGGCCACGAGAATACGAGTCATAGCTCTCCCCCTTCTTGCGTCTGGGAGCTTAGGACAAGCGACTACGGCCATGAGTGGAATTGAGGAAATCTCCAGCGCCTACTGGGAATCTTTCGGCTTAAAAATAGGCGTGCCTTGAGGTTTCGCGCGGCTAGCATGGCGCCGCGATGTCTTCCCGTTGCTCTTGACCGCCGCAGCTTGGTCCGTCACTAGCCAGCCGACCGCGGAGATTTTGTGCCTGGAAACCCATCCAGTTCGTCGGCCGCGACTGTTAGCGTGCGGTGATCCGAAGATGGGGGGATACATGTCAACGTACGAGGAGTGGCGCCAACGCTGGCCCCAGGTGGTTGTCGACTGCCAGACCGACATCGCTGTGACGTGGCTAGAGAAGTACTACGCGTCATTGGACGACGGAAGACCGCGTTATACCGGCGCGCGTTTTGAAGCAATCGCTGGGCTGAACGAGGACCCATACGCCCTGGGTGCAGCCGACCTTGTCGCGGTCTCGACGCTGAGCGTTAATGTACCGGGGGAGGCGGCTATAAGGTTGCTAGGCGCCGAGACGGCTGCCACTATCACCGAGCTGCTCAAGCAGATTCCGCCCAATTGCGACATCGTCGAGGTTGCGTCCAGCAGAGTGGTGTACGAGTCGGGCCTGATCAGAATGCTCGGCGTGTCGTAGCCGAATGAATGAAGGTCATCGCGTGATTCTTCGAGGGACCGTCCAAAGTCACTCGAGCAAAGGAATCAACGCGATGACCACTGTCCACGATATCGACTGGCCGCAGCTGTTGACTGAACGACTCACTGCCACCCACCCCGATGTCCTGCGCGAACTGCTCGCGACGTTTGTCCACACGCTGATGGGCGCGGAGGCCGACGCGCAGTGCGGCGCGGAATATGGCCAACGCAGCGCCGAACGCACTAACCAACGCAATGGCTATCGCCATCGCCAATTCGATACTCGTGCAGGTTCATTGGATCTTGCGATCCCTAAGCTGCGGCACGGCTCATACTTCCCGGACTGGCTGCTGGAACGCCGCAAACGAGCGGAGCGGGCACTGACGACGGTGGTGGCCACCTGCTATTTGCTCGGGGTGTCGACACGGCGGATGGACAAGCTCGTCGAGACTCTGGGCATCACGTCGTTGTCGAAGTCGCAGGTGTCGGTGATGGCCAAGGAACTCGACGCTGCGGTCGAAGCCTTCCGGACCCGCCCGCTCGATGCCGGCCCGTACACGTTTATGGCCGCCGACGCCCTGGTACTCAAGGTCCGCGAGGGCGGGCGGGTGGTCAAC
>NZ_JCALCO010000034.1:0-42981 GCF_059812385.1 Mycobacterium sp. NGS58
TCTCCGCCGAGTTCGAAGAAGGATTCGTCGACGCCGACGCGTTCGAGGCCAAGGACCTGGGCGTAGATCCCGGCAAGGATCTCCTCGGTCAGGGTGGCCGGGGCGCGATACCCCTCGGCATCCTGATACTCCGGGGCCGGCAACGCACGCTTGTCGAGCTTGCCGTTCACCGTCAACGGCAACCCCTCGAGCACGATCACCGCCGCCGGAACCATGTACTCCGGCAACCGCTCAGCCAGGGCTGTGCGCGCCGCAGCCGGATCCAGCGTCCCGGTCACATACCCCACCAAACGCTTGTCACCAGGGCGATCCTCACGAGCGATCACCACTGCCTGACGCACCCCATCCAGCGCGGCCAACGCCGCCCGCACCTCACCCAACTCGATGCGATACCCACGGATCTTGACCTGCTCATCAGCACGCCCGAAGTACTGCAACTGCCCATCAGCACCCCAACACACCACATCCCCGGTGCGATACATCCGCTGACCGGTCCCCCCGAACGGGCACGCCACAAACCGCGACGCCGTCAACCCAGCGCGGCCCACATACCCATACCCCACACCCGAACCGGCCACATACAACTCACCGACCACACCGGCCGACACCGGCCGCAACCAGCCGTCCAACACAAAAAAGCCCAAATGCGCCAGCGGCACCCCCACCGGACTGGCACTACGCTCCACATCACCGCGAGCAATCTCCCGAAACGACGCATGCACCGTCGTCTCCGTCGTGCCATACATATTGACCAAGCGCGGCGAAACCGGGTGATTGTCCAGCCAGCTCGCGAGCCGCTGCGGCTCCAACGCCTCCCCGGCAAACACCACAGCCTGCAACCCAAGCCGCTGACCCTGCTCCGGGCGCACCTCATCGACAGCCTGCAACGCATAAAACGCCGACGGCGTCTGACTCAACACACTGACCCGCTCAGCAACCAGCAACGCGTGGAAATCCTCCGGCGAACGAGCCACCGACTCCGGCACCACCACCAGCCGCCCACCATGCAGCAGCGCACCCCAGATCTCCCACACCGAGACATCAAAGGCCAACGAATGCCACTGCGACCACACCTGCCCGGACAACTCAAGATGCTCGCCGGCAGCCTCCAACAACCCCGTCACATTGCGATGCGAAATCGCCACACCCTTAGGCACACCCGTCGTACCCGAGGTATAGATCAAATACGCCACATCATCAGCCGACCCCGCCGCCAACCCCGTACCCGGCTGCTCACCAATACGCGGATCATCGAATCCGACCACCACCAGGCCAAACCCATCCAACCGATCCGCCAACGCACTCGCACACACCGCCACCACCGGAGCAGCATCACCGAGCACAAACTCCACCCGCGCCGCCGGCACCGCCGGATCAATCGGCACATACGCCGCCCCGGTCTTCAGCACCGCCAAAATCGACACAACCGCCTCGACCGACCGGGAAAACAGCAACGCCACCCGCTCACCCGGACCCACACCCAAACCAACCAACAAGTGCGCCAACCGATTCGACGCCTCATCAAGCTCGCGATAAGTCAACGACCGGCCGGCAAAACTCACCGCCACCGCATCCGGCACCCGCGCCACCTGCGCGCCAAACAACTCCGGAATCGACACCCCCAAGCCCACCGCCTGGGTCAACACCCCCCGGTTAGACCACCCATCCAACCGAACATGCTCAACCTCATCCAACAAATCCATCGACGACAACCGCCGCACCGGATCCCCAGCCATCCCCACCAGCACGCGTTCCAGCCGCTTCGCCAACTCGGGCAGATCGCAATCCGGAAGCAGCTGGCCGGAACCTGGAGTGCTGAGAAAGAGCTGATCCTCGTCCCGGAAAAAGACCAGTCTGAACTGGTCGCCGAGGCCGTCATGGGTCAGGGTCGCCGTCACGGCCGAGCCGGCAAGATCGGCCAGGTGCGTGGTCGGGATGAAGTTGACGGCTACCCGATTCGCAGGCTGCCCGGACCCGCGGAATCCTGCCGCGTTTTCGAGCGCGTGCACCGGGAACCGCTGGTGCTGCAGCAATTCCCGGATCCGGGTGTCGACATGTTCGCAAAAGTCGGCCACCGTCGAACCCGGCGCCGCCTTCAAGACCAGGGGCACCACCCCGGAAACCATCCCGGGCACGAGCTTTGACTCGGGCCGCACACGCCTGCTTACCGGGAAGTCGAAGACAACTTCCGAACTCTCGACGTCGCCCCCACCGACCAGAAGCGCACACGCCGCGGTGATCACCGACGACCTGCGCATGCCCAACGTCTTCGCCAGTTTGTCGATGCCAGCGACAGCGTCCGAGTCCAACTGCACGGGCGCAGACGATTCGTCGCCATCATTTCCATTCGCCGGCTGATAGCGGGGTTCACCCTGCGGGGGTAGATTCCTGGCCCAATATTCCTGGTCATCGAGATAGTCGCTGGAAGCTTCGTATTCCAGCTCACACTCAATCAAATCCTGCAGCGACCCAAAGTATGTATCAGGAATCGAGTCGCCATAAGCGATGGCACTGTAGGTGGTCGCTATCCGATGCAAAACGAGTGCGAGTCCGATTCCGTCGGCAACAATGTGATGGCAGCACACAAAAAAATAAAACTCATCGGTTTGTGTCTGCAGTAATGCGAATTTGAACAGGGGGCCACTCAGCGGCATCGCAGTTCGCTGAATGGATGAAGCCAGCCGGTAAGCGTCCTGCTTGGGATCTTGCGATTCCATCAAGTCATAGCGAGCAAGCTCAACGTGTGGGTCGTCGACCACAGTCTGAATGATCTTGCCATCATCTTCGAAAAAGGCGGCTCGCAGTGGTTCGGCCTCGCGCACCACCTGGCGGATCGCCGATTCGAATAAATCAGCATCAATTGGGCCCGCAATCCGCACAAACACGCCCAGTTGCCACCTAGCGGCAAACTGGCCTGTTTCCTCGGCAAGCCAAATGTCCAGTTGCCCCCGCGTTAGCGGAAGTGAACGGTCATGAAGTCTCATACCACTCCCCCAAACACACGTCTACTGGTCAGAAGCGCGGGCGGCCGCCAGCCTCTCGCGCAGACTTTTCGGCCGTATGTCGGTCCAGTTCTGGTCGATGTAGTCCAGGCACGCGGCGCGGTCGGCTTCGCCGTACACCACCCGCCACCCGGCTGGAACGTCAGCGAAGGTCGGCCACAAGCTGTGCTGCTCCTCGTCGTTAACCAAGACGAAAAAGCGGCCGCTGTCGTCGTCGAACGGGTTGACGCTCACCGATTCTTCATACCCCTCTAGTTGACTTGTGTAACCAGTTCCAAACGGTACCTGAGGCATCCGGGCCTGTCCGTGCTTTTGACAAACTCGATGCCCAGGCCCGCGTGACGCTCACCACAGGCCGGGTGGCGGTGTGCGCGACCGGGTTTCGCCGGACGAACTTCCCACACTGTGATTCGTGGTTCTCGAGTTTGCTGGGTGGCGCTTTGGACGGGTGAAGCGTCCCGCGGACAACGAGCGTAAAGCCAGTGGATGCCACGCCATAACACATCATCATCCATTCGTCCTCAGCGGGTCCGTTGTTATTTCAAACGAGATGTCTCGTCATTTGAAAGCGGACTTGACGTTGCGTCGTCATTTTAGTCGATCATTCGACCGACTCAATAACGATCGGGTCTCCATCGTCCTTGCCGTCCGTGAACGGCTCTCGAGTTTGTCGGCTATAATGACTGGAAATCTGGCGGGCTCGACGCTCTGCGCCAAGTAAGCCCTCTTTCCGAGAGCGGAAAAATCGCGCTGCACACACGGTGTCAGTCATCGCCTAAAGTCGCGCTCGCTCCCCAACTCTGCATAATAAATTTGACAGACATGATGAATTCCGCCGGGTCGGTGTCCATTTTACAGCGGTGCACACTGCAGGTTCGCGTCTCACGGATCTGATTTAGTAGCCGACCGATCGGACATATTCTGAGAATCAATGTCATTCGCGCCTGAATCCACCGCGTTACAACACCCCACGAAATCAGCTGTATGCACGCCGCTGTTTCTGACGAGCCCTTGGACAGGTCATGGCTACGTTCGCGCCCCGCGCGGAGCGGGCGCGGCCGGCCATTGCGGGTACGCGGCGGTGGCGTGCCGTCTCGCGACGGCCGGCAGTGCCGATCAGCCAACCCGCCCCTTGCAAGCGAAATCTTCCAACAGATCGGCGGCCGCCGCGGCGCTTTCGGCCGGCTTGGTCATCCGGGTGGCGATCTCGCGAGCCCGGGCTACGCAGTTCGGATCGAGGATGGCCCGCAGGTCATCAACCAGCGTGTCCCGGGTCGTGTGCGAAAAGCGACGGGTCGTGCCCACCTTCAATCGTTTGACCCGGGCTCCCCAAATCGTCTGAGCCACGTCGGTGGAAAGGACCAACGTGGGAACCCCGGCACGCAGGCCGATTGCCGTGGTGCCCGAGCCACCATGGTGGACGACCGCCCGGCAGGCCGGAAAGATGGCCGCAAAATTCGCTGTGCCTACCACCTTGACGTCCTCGAGATGGTGGACGTCGCTGAAGTCACTCCATCCGGCGCAAACCAACGCCCGCTCGCCCAACTGGGCGCAGGCCTCGTTGATCATGGCAATCGTCTTGGCGGGCGATTCGACCGCCGTGCTGCCGAAGCCGAAGAAAATCGGCGGTGTTCCCGCCGCAATCCACTCCGCGACCTCCTCATCGGCATCCGTCGGCAACTCCATCGACAACGCGCCGACGAAGGGACGCCGGCCATCGCACTTCGCCCATTCGGCCGCGAGCCCGGGAAAGCACACCGCGTCGTAGGCCTGTATCTCCAACGATCCGCGCTCGGCGATCCTCCGTGGTGACGGGCGTGTCGCCTTCGGCAGGCCGAGCTGACGACGCTGTGTGTCCTCGACCTTCTTCTCGATGCGCCAATCGAGCCACTCGAAAACCGCCATTGCGGACCGCCCCAGCGGTGCTGGAAGGAACGGCACAAGCTGGCCGTTCGGCCGCGCCGGGGCATAGTGAAGCGTGGCCAACGGAATGTCGTAATACTCCGCAACGTTGGCCGCGGGCCGTTCGAAAGCCAGGCCGGTGAACAACACATCGGCCCCGTCGGCGAGCGATGTCAGAGTCGCACTGATCTCCCACCAACACCGGGTTATCGGCTCCCGCAGATCGGCCCACAACCTACGCAGGTCCGTGACCCGCCAGATGTTGCCGAAAAAAGATGACCAGAAGTCGCGGTAGGCGTCCATAATGGCCTGTGTCTCGAGGCCACAAGCGACCGCGTCAAGGCCAGCCGACTCGACAAAGGCAACCAGGTCGGGCGGCACAGCCATGCACACGTCGTGCCCTCTGCGCAGGAGCTCGCGAGCCACGGCGCCGCAGTTCTCGACATCGCCGCGGGTTCCATAGCTCGCCACCACGAATTTCACTGTGGAGTCAGACCTTTCACTTATCGTGTTGTCTCGTACGAAATGAAAGCGGCAGCCTCTTCACTTGCCCGGCCGACCGGCAGCTTAACCCGCCGCCCGCGCTATTTAGCTGCCATTCAGACCTTCGGGAACAGCGACCATAGCCAAAGCCTTCTTGACAACCAACCTACCTGACGAAGACCACACGCCCGGACCGAACAGCTGATGCGGGCTTGCTCCGGCCGGCGCATTCCCACAAAAAGTTCAACTAGATGTCCCAGGAGTAGCGCGGGCTTTTGTGCACGAAAATTTCGTCAAAGAAAAGTAGGCCCTGGTAATCGAATCCTGATGTTGTCAGTAATTCATAAACTTCAGGGAATGTATGAGTGTGCTCTACGCCTATGACATTGACCTGAACCGCCTCGAAATCAATACCACGCAGGACCTCCAGCTCGGCACCTTCGACATCGATCGATAGGTAGTCAACGACTTTCACATCGGATTCATTCAGAACAGTGGCAATACGGTGGCACGGAACGGTCTCCATTTCTTGATTGAGCTTCATGGGCTTGCTCAGCCACTGTATCCATTGAAGTTGGTCCATGTGTTCAGGTATCCCGCTCAACATGGAGCCCCCATGAGTCGAGTCGAATACCATCGATAGCATGCTCCCAGGTGGAGGCATTTTAATTCTTTCGGGCTGCGTTCTTTGCGATAGCGCGAGGAAGGGAACTTGACCGTCCCGATAGTATGCGCAGCCATGGATCAAACGGCAGGCTCGCGTGCGTTGTAGAACTTGAAACGCGGCTGGATTAGGTTCGAAAGCGATACCTTGCCAGTTGAGATTTTTCTCAAAAAAAGCCGTATTGCTGCCGATAATTCCGTCGAATGCGCCCACGTCAATAAAAAATCCGGGCCCGTGGTTCTTGAAGAACCATCGATTCAGGAACATATCTTGGCCCATTTGACTTTGGTAACCCCGCCCAAGACGATCGGCAGAGAAAACCTGACGATAAATGTCTTTCGCAGACAATTGAGGATCGTGATTTCGGAAGAGATACCCTATAGCTCCACCTGTGGAGCCGGCGGTAGTTGTTAGCTTTAGAACCCGCCCAAAAAGATATGGCTCACCGAAGGAAGCAAATCTTCGAATCAGCGGAAACCGCATCACGTATACGAGTGCGCGCACCGCAATACCTTGCGACAGCCGCCGAATCTTGGTGAGGAAATCTAACATTCGCCGCACACCATCGTTCTGAGGTCGAACGCGACTCTCTTGCATCGCCGGCCCGCGCACGCGCAGCGGGTCAGCGCCCGCAGGCTGATGCGGTCATGCGATGGTCGCACGAAGCCACCCGTCCACTTGTGGTCATAGCGCGCGCACATCTGCACCAGCGCGCTTAGGTGGTCGGCAGTGAACGGGCGCCCTGCAGGGCGCATCGACGTCCGCGTTTCGACGCGCTCGCCCCACGACATCTTCTTCACCCGCCTCCGTCGGTCCTGTTCGTCTTTCCCCCACGGTGCCGGAATCGAAAGACGCTGTGCACGAACACAAAACTATCACCCCTTCGTGGGAGTCGATGGGTGCTTGCCGTACCGTCCGTCGTGTCGACTCCACCGCTGACGGGTTGTTGCTGTGGAAGTCATTGGCCCGACGCTTGGCCTGTTTCCAGCCAGTGCAGCGTCGCCTCATCCAGGTTGAGAGACAATGCTGACGCGTTGTCGGCGAACTTCTCCAACGTGGTGCAACCGACCACGGCGAACACATGGAGTGGGTGGCGCAGGACGTACGCGAGCGCAACCTGCGCAACGGTGACATCACGCTCCCGCGCGAATGTTTTTGCGCGATCGAGCCTTGCGATGTTCTCTTCGGTGCCGAAGTAGGTTGCGCACCAACGGCTCATGCGGTTGCGGCCGGGACTTTTCGGGTCGTAGTGGTTGGAAAAGAATCCGCGGGCGAGGCTGGACCACGAGAACACCGACAGCGCGTGCGTCGAATACCATTCCCTCGCCGCACGCTGGCCGTCCCCTCCAAGGGTGACGGCGCCGGGCCATGGGGCTTTCGCCCATTCGGCCAGGCTGAACTGAACGCTTGACGCGGTAAATGGCGTCGATCCCGCGGCGGTGGCATACGTGTTGGCCTGCGTAATTCGCTCGTGAGACCAGTTCGACGCGCCGATCGCGCTGATCTTTCCTTCGTCCACGTGACGGCTGAGCCGCTCAATGATGGGTTCGACCGATGCCGTGGGGTGGTCGTAATGAAGCAGGTACAGGTCGATGAAATCCGTGCCGAGCGCCTTGAGTGATGCGTGAAGGTCGCGCGTCACGTCAGACGCAGAGAGCCGAGGACTTTTCAGCAAGAGGTGCGGATGACATCCCTTGCTGATGATCACAACCTCATCGCGATTCCGGCGTTGCCGCATCCATGCCCCCAGCGTGCGTTCGCTGTCCCAATAAATGCGCGCAGTGTCGAATGTGTTGTAGCCCAGCTCGAATGACCGATCCAAAAGCGAGAAAGCTTGTCGTTCAAGGGCTCGACTGGGCGGCAGCAACGGCAATCCCCGGCCCCGCAATCGATCGGTGCCGAAGACGATCCGAGAGACCGGCTTATCAATCCCCGCAACCTTCCTGTACTCCATTCAGTTCACACCGTTCGCATAGTCACCAACAATGAATCGGCACGCTCGAACAGTGAGGGCCATCATCGTGAGCGTGGGATTCTGATATCCGGGCGAGACGAAACAGGCACCGTCGGTAACAAACACGTTGTCAACATCCCAACACTGGCAGAAAGAGTTGACCACAGAGTTCTCCGGTGCCTCGCCCATGCATGCGCCGCCGGTCTCGTGGATGGCTCCCCCAGGCCACAAGGCGCCAGAGTCCGTGAGGACCAGGGACCGGAGCAGCCGGTAGGGGATGTTCCACCGAGCGGCGTCAAGGTTGTTGGCGGCCTTCAGGCCGCCAGCCGCTGCAATCTCGGGAAGCGTCCGCTTCATATGCGCGACCATGTTGACATCACTCCCCGAATGCTTGCACTCGATTCTGGCCACAGGAATTCCCCACGCGTCTTTGACTTTCGGGTCGAGCGAAACGTGATTCTCGTACCGGGGCTGCATTTCGCCATGCGCGCTCATAACCCAAACCGGCATATCGCGGCCAATCGCGACCTGAATGCCGTATCCTCCCGGAAAGTCATTCGATGGGTCCTTTTCGCAGAAGCTGGGAATGTAAAGCCCTGTGCCGCCAAAGTCGAAACCGTCCTCGTTGAGACCGATCTCGACATCCTCCTTAGACACCGCACCAACCTGCGTGTAAGAGACGTGGTCGCACAGATAGCGGCCCAGGCGGCCCGATGATCCGCCCACGCCCGACGGATGTTGCGCGGACTTCGAATTCAGCATGATCCGCACGCTTTCGATTGCCGACGCACACAGTACGACGACCTCTGCCTCAACTGTCTGCGTCCGCTTGGTCAATCGATCGATGTATTCGACGCCCGTCGCCTTTCCCGATCGCGCATTGATCAGCAATCTGCTCACGACGGAGTCGGTCCGAATCTCGAGCCGACCAGTCGCCAGCGCGAGCCTGACGGGAAGCGGAACTCTATGGTTGTCGTACTTGGTCTTCCTGGCGTATGTCACGCGGACGTTCGGGAGTTTTTTCTCGACATTGGTGAGGAAAGCTGCTTCCATCTTGGTCGTCTTCGCGGGTCCTACGAACTCTCCGTCCGGGCAATTGGGGATGCCTTCGGCTTTTCCGTAGACGCCGAGTGTCCTCTCGACGATGTCGTAGTAGGGCGCGAGGTCTTCGTATGACAACGGCCAATCGACGCCATCGCCACGGACGCTTGCGGCTTTTAGCTCGTAGTTCGACATCCGAGGCGTATGTCTCCACCAAGTGTGGAGGCGGCCGCCCAGTTGTCGGCCCCTGAACCAGAGGAACTTGTCCCTCCCCGGCGTGGTGTACGGGTTCTCCCTGTCGCTGACGTAAAACCGCTTGGTCGTCTCGGCGAATGACGAGCATCGAATCTGAACGTGTTGTCCCCGAGCCGCCGATCGGACGCGCCCTGCAATCCCCATCGCCCGTAGCTCTGCATCGGCGGGAAATTCATCAGCGATGTCCGGGTTCCGGCCGGCCTCGAGCAGGACGACGTTCAGGCCGCCTTCGGTCAGCTCCTTGGCAGCCCACGATCCAGAGGCTCCGGAGCCAACGACAATGGCGTCGTACGTCAATTCGCTTGTGCGCATACGTGTTCGTCTCGTTTCATACGTGCTCATTGGTTTCCCATTGGAAGCGGACACCGCGACAATCGCACCGCGTGTCCCCAAAGGATATGCATGCTTGCCCCCGCGCACGCCGCTTTGACTGCGGGCAAGCCTTCCGGAGTGCGACGCGCGGTGAAATTGTTGTGGCCAGGCGAAAACCGCCCCCTTGCTGGGGCAGCGGTGCTATCGTCGTGATCCGCTCAGACCGGGCAAACTTTGCACCACCGCTTAAGGAGCTGGATGTTGGCTTACGGCGAAGTCAATCCGCAAGAGGCAGAACGCGTTACCTGGGACGTGATCGTCGTGGGCACCGGCATGGGCGGTGGGACGCTGGGCTATTCGCTGGCGAAGTCAGGTCGGAAGGTGCTGTTCGTCGAGAAAGGCCGGTCGACGCTGCCGGGTGCTCCGGGCACGATTCGCTCTTCCATGCCGGAGTTGGCCGAGCCGCTGGCCAGCCGTTCCGCGGAGACCTACTACGACGCGCTTGCCCGCGCCGGACGCTCCACTGACGAAGTCGAAGACATCAGCGGGCGCCGTTCGCATCGGTTTTTGGCGGGAATCGGCAGCGGGACCGGCGGGTCTTCGGCTCTCTATGGCATGGTCTGCGAGCGCTTTTTCGCTCGCGATTTCACCCCCCGGCAAGACTTTCGCGACCCCGGGGACTCCACCGTCCCCGAAGCGTGGCCGGTCACCTACGACCAGATGCGACCCTGGTACGCAGCGGCAGAGAAGCTGCTCGGGGTTCGCGGCCAGCCTGATCCTCTGCGCCCGGAGGCGGCCGATGCCAATCTGCCTGCGGTGCCGCCGTTTTCAGCAGACAACCAACTTTTGGTCGATAATCTAGTGCGCCAGGGATTGCATCCCTACCACCTACCGATGGCCTGTGATTACACCGATAATTGTGTGACGTGTCAGAGCTATCTCTGCAACCAGTCGTGCAAAAACGACAGCGCCCGCAATTGTCTGCTACCGGCCCTTGCCGAACACGGTGCCCAGCTGCTGACCGAGTGTCGGGTCGTGCGCCTCGACGCCGACGCAATCCGGGTCCAGCAAGTGATCTGCGAACACCCCTCCGGCACGCTGGCACTCAGGGGCAAGGTGGTGGTACTGGCCGCCGGAGCATTGATCACCCCGGTGCTGTTGCTGAATTCCCGATCTGGCGATTGGCCCGGCGGATTGGCCAACGGTTCGGACTGGGTGGGACGCAACTTCATGCGCCATGTCGTCGACCATTTCGAGGTCTGGCCGCGACCCGGTTGCCACATCACGGCCGAAAACAAGCAGATCGGGCTGAATGATTTTTATTTCTGGGAAGGACAAAAATTCGGCACCGTGCAGTCAGGTGGCGCGATGCCCCCGGCAGATGCGCTGCTCAACCACCCTGGCTGGCAGCATAGGGCGCTGCGCCTGGTCAGCCCGGCGGTGCGGCCGATCTACGAGCGGTTCATCAGCGGCGGGCTGGTGCTCGCGGCGATCATGGAAGACCTGCCCTATTTGGACAACCGGGTACTGCCATACGATCGGCCGAGCTCAGACGGCCGCCAGCGGCTTCGACTTCAATATCGTCTGCACGCCAGTGAGGTTGAGCGCCGCGCGGTGTTCACGCGAGAGGTGAAAAAGGCGTTGAAGCCGTTTCGCAATATCACCCTGCGGACCGCCACAAGCAACGCGGCCCTGGCACACGTATGCGGCACGTGCCGCTTCGGTACCGACCCCACAACCAGCGTGTTGGACCCTCAAAACAGGGCCCATGAAGTTGACAACCTCTATGTGGTCGACACCTCGTTCTTCCCGTCCAGCACCGGCATGAACCCGAGTTTGACGGTCGCCGCCAACGCTTTGCGGGTGGCCGCGCACGTCGATCAGGCGCATTTCGCCACCTGCGTCGCGTCCTGAAGCGCCGTCTTCCGGGAAAGCCAGGCAGGGCTGGCGCGGGGACAGTGGGCAAGCATCCGCGACGAGATAACGGGAGTGATCTCGCCGTCGAGGTGTGGCGTCAGCACGGTGCTCATTTCCTCTACGGCGATTGGCGCTTGACGCTGACCGGAGTCGGGATCCTTGAGAATTTGCTGAAGAAACGCTGCTGCCGAGGTATAAAAATGCATGCAGTCGAAGAACGCTTCCCTTTACCACCACGGCGGTGGCCTTGAGCCAGACCCGCAGCGTTAGCTCCGCCGAAGGGATGCAGGCCGGGGACTCCGCACAGAGGGGTTTTCGCCCGGACATCGAGGGCCTGCGTGCTGTCGCGGTGCTGGCCGTCGTCCTGTTTCACGCTGACGTACCCGGTGTAGGTGGTGGCTACGTCGGCGTGGACGTGTTCTTTGTGATTTCGGGATTCCTGATCACCGGCCTGCTGTGGCGCGAGGTAAGTAAGACCGGCACCGTCCGGCTGCGCCGCTTCTACGGAGCGCGAGCGCGCCGGTTACTGCCAGCCTCGGCCCTGGTCGGCGTGGTCACGGCGGTCGGCTCGGCGCTCTTACTTCCCCCGTTGCAGGCGCCGGATGTCCTCATGGACGGCGTCTGGAGCGCCCTGTACGTCGGCAACTATCGATTTGGTCTACGACTGCGCAACTACTTCGACACGCACCTGCCGATGTCGCCGTTCCAGCACTATTGGTCGTTGGGCGTAGAGGAGCAGTTCTACCTGGTATGGCCGGCGTTAATCATCGGCACGGCTTGGCTCATTCGGCGTGTGCGTCGGCGTAATCAAGCAGATGGCGAACCGCCGCGTAGGCCTTATCTAGTAGTCCTGACGCTGGTCGGAGCGGCCTCGTTTGCCTTATCGCTGGCTCTCACTTACGTGGTTCCGTCGGTGGCGTTCTTTACGCTGCCCACCCGGGCCTGGCAGTTGGCCGCCGGCGGCCTGATAGCGCTCACGGCCGGCCATTGGCGCCGACTACCTGCAGCGCCTGCCGCGATCGGCGGATGGGCAGGCTTGGCACTGATCCTGGCGGCCAGCACTTTATTGAGCGCGGCCACGCCCTTCCCGGGGATCGCCGCGCTGTTGCCCGTGCTGGGCGCGGCGCTGGTGATCGGCGCCGGCTGTGCCACACCTTCGGGGGGATGTGGACGCGTCCTGGCTACAGCGCCGATGCGCGCGGTCGGCAGGGTCTCCTACTCGTGGTATCTGTGGCATTGGCCTGTGCTGCTGCTCGCACCACTATTGCTTGGCCATCCACTTGGGCTGGCCGGTAGGTTAACGGCGGCCGTGTTCTCCGGCGGCCTGGCGGTGGTCACACTGCACCTCGTCGAAAACCCTTTCCGATTCGCCGCTTTCTTCCGTCGGTCACCCCTGCACAGTCTCGCTCTGGGCGGTGCCGTCACCGCAGTCGCGGTCTGTGTGAGCGTGGCGCTGATCTCGTCGGTGCCTATTCCGGTGGGCCCTGGCGCGCCCGCGGCGGCGTTCACCGTCACCGCGTCGGCCACGCCCTCGGGGAACGACCTCGACGCGTACAACGTGGCAGTGCAGCAAGCGTTCGCACAGGTACAGTCCGCCCTCGCGGCGTCTGCTGAACTGCGAGCCGTTCCGTCCAACCTCGACCCGCCGCTTGCCGACGCGGCGGGCGACTTCAAGGCTATGGCTATCGATGGCTGCCTCCGCGATATGTTCGAAGCCGGACATCCTGAGTGCGCGAAGGGCGACGCCGCATCCGCGACTAGGGTGGCGCTGGTCGGCGACTCCGATGCCGCGATGTGGGCGCCGGCGCTCGTGCAGGTCGCGAGGCAACGGCATTGGCGGCTAGAGCCCATGACCAGAGTGGGCTGCCCACCAATAAGCCTGCCCATCACCAACCCGCTCCTCCGAATGGTTTATAAGGACTGCGAACAAGGGCGCCATCAGATCATGGCCCGATTGCGTGCTGAGCACCCGCGGCTGGTGGTGGTCACCATGTGGCGCGGATACCGTCCCGGGTACGGATGGACGCCGGGTTTCACCTCTTACGACCCGGCCTGGATCGACGGCTTGACCCGCCTTGTGCAGCAACTGCGCGGCACTGGGGCTCAGGTTTTGGTGCTCGGGCCGGTACCGGATCCGCATTCGGTGGTGCCGATCTGTCTGTCCGCGCACCTTGATGAGGCGTCAGACTGCTCGGCACCACGGTCGACGGCGGTGGACGAATCGGGCATGGCGGCTGAGTCCGCCGCAACCCGGGTCGGCGGCGGACATTACGCCGACCTCACCGAGTTGTTTTGCACCGTCAACCGCTGCCCGGTCATAGTCGGTAACAGCTTGGTCTACCTTGACTGGAATCACCTAACGGCCGAATATTCCCGGAAATTGGCACCGGCGATTGGCGCACTGACAGACCGTGCGCTCGTCGGTGGTTGACATGCCGAGGCGCTCCGCGACTCGCTAATAAAAGTGCGGCCTCGGGGAGTTTCGTCGGGAGCGGCCTGCCTACCGTCGCGACACGCCGGTTTGACTTTAAGCCACAGTTTTGCCGATCAGCCCACACGCCGCAAGCGGGCGAAGTCTTGCAAGAGCTCGGCCGCGTTCGTAACGCTCTCAGCGGGTTTGGTCATCTGAGTGGCGAACGCGCGAGCCCGGGCGACGTATTCGGGAGCCAGGATGGTGCGCAGGTCCGCAACCAGCGACTCTTGGGTGACGCTCGAAAAGCGCCGAGCGGTGCCCACTTTCAGTCGTTTAATCCGAGCTCCCCAGAACGGCTGATCGCCCAACATCCAAAGGATCAACGTCGGAACTCCGGCGCGCAGGCCCGCGGCCGTGGTGCCGGCGCCGCCGTGGTGGACGACAGCGCGGCAAGCCGGGAGGATCGCTGCGTGATTTACGCAGTCCACTACCTTGACGTGCTCGAACTGCGGGGCCTCGCCGAAGTCACTCCAGCCCGAACAAACCAGCGCCCGTTCGCCTAACTGCGCGCAGGCCGCGCTGATCATGGTGATCGTGTCGGTGGGAGATTCGACCGGCATGCTGCCGAAGCCAAAGTAAATCGGTGGGCTACCCGCGCTGACCCACGAGAGGATCTCGTCGTCGGCATCTGTCGGTAACTCCATCGTGAGCGCGCCAATGAAAGGCCGTTGAGCATTCCATCTAGCCCATTCGGCCGCGAGCCCGGGAAAGCAACTCTCGTCGTAAGCCTGGAGTTCCAGTGATCCCCGTGCGGTGATCCGCTCCGGCGCAGGGCGTTTGGCCTTTGGCAGGCCCAGTTCGCGGCGCGCCGCGTCCTGGGTCCTCTTCCAAACGCCCCAAATCAACCACTCGCCCACCACGATTGCGGCGCGACCCAACCGACTTGGCAGAAATGACACGAGCTGGCCGTTGGGCCGCAGCGGGATGTGATCCAGAGTGGCCAATGGAATGTTGTGATATTCCGCGACGTCGGCCGCGACCTCCTGGTAAGCCAAACCGGTGAAAAGTAGATCGGCCCCCTCTGCTAGCTCCGCCAGCGTCCTGCTCATCTGCCCCCAGTACTGGACACTGGGCTCCCAAGATTCGCGCCACACCCTGATCAGATTCCGGATCCTCCAAGGGTTTTCGAACAGGTCCCGCCAAAAATTGCGGTGCGCGTCTAGCAGAGCCTTCCTTTCCAGCCCGTAAGCGACCGCCGGTATCCCAGCCGCCTCCGCGAAACCAATATGGCCAGGTGAGACAGCCATGCGAACTTCGTGCCCGCGGCGCAGCAGCTCGCGGCCGACCGCGACGAGGGGCTCGACATCGCCCCGAGTTCCATAGCAGGCCAGCACAAACCTCATCGCGAACCGAATCCTTTCCTCCATGCACCCGCGCAAGACGAATCGCGCCAGTCATCCCGAAAAGCTTCGCCGTTCGGCAGCGTAACTTCATATCGCGCTATCGACCGTGGAAAATTCCTAATTCGGTTGGAAAATTTTCGAAAGTTCGGTAGTCGGTCGGCGATATCGGCCCAGCCACACCCTTGCGTGGGTACGGCAGCAGACCGGAAAAGCCGCTGATAAATCGACATTCGCGGATTCGACCCGAATGCAGGGCCTGACGCCACGCTCGGCGGACCAAACCAGCGTCTGTCCGACAGCTGCGCACAGTAGTCATGGTCCACGGCAATTCATAGATGCGGGCGCGACGGAGGCCAGCGCGGGCAGTGTCTTGGCTCAGTCGCTTCAGCGTGCCAGACGGACCACCCGGTCGGCGCCGATCAACCAACGCGCGAGCAGGCGAAAACTTCCATGCGATCAGCGGCGGCGGAAACACTTTCGGCGGCCTTCGTCATCTGTTGCGCGGTCTCGCGAGCCCGAACGATGTATTGCGGGGCGAGTATAGTATGTAGGTCCGCGACGAGCGATTGGACGGTCGTCTTGGAGAAATCCCTGGCAGATCCCACCCTCAGCCGTTGCACCCGGCCTCCCCAGAATTTTTGCTCGGGCCAGGTGGCAAGGATCAGTGTTGGAACGCCGGCGCGCAAGCCCGCGGCCGTGGTGCCCGCGCCACCACTGTGCACAACCGCACGGCAGTTCGGCAAAATGGCCGCGTGGTTTACCGCATCCACCACTTTGACGTGCTCAGAATCAGGCGCGTCACTGAAGTCTGTCCAGCCGGCGCAAACCAACGCCCGTTCGCCTAACTCCGCGCACGCGGCGCTGATCATGGCAAGCGTGTCGGCCGAAGATTCGACCGGTATGCTGCCAAACCCGAAATAAATCGGCCGTGTTCCCGCAGCGATCCATGAGGCGACTTCCCCATCGAAACCCGTCGGCAACTCCATCGTCAACGCGCCTACAAAGGGACGTTGGCCATTCCATCTCGACCACTCAGCCGCGAGCTCGGGAACGCAAATCTCGTCATATGCCTGAAGTTCCAGCGCTCCACGCGCGGTGATCCGTTGCGTCGCTGGACCTGTGGCCTTCGGGAGGCCTAGTTCAGATCGCTGTGCGTTCTCGTGCTTCCTCATCACCTGCCACGACACCCTGTCCAATACCTCGCCCACGAAGCGACTCAACGCAGGTGGCAGTATTGGAAGGAACTGACCGTTGCTCCGTGCCGGAGCAAAGTGCAGTGCGGCGAATGGAATGTCGTAATGCTCCGCGATGTTGGCAGCGATGTCTTCACCGAGCAGGCCCGATAACAGCAGGTCGGCCCCATGCGCCAGCGAAGTCAGGGTCTTGCCGATGTCTGATCGGCACTTGATGTACAGCTCCCAATCTTCGCGGACCAACTCGATCAGGTCCCGAATCTTCCAGGGTTTGCGGAATAGGTGCACCAATAAGTCGCGGTGCACGTCCTGCCATGGCCGCGTAGGCGGACCGTAGGCGACTACCGGAAGTCCTGCCGATTCCGCGAACCCCATCAGGTCAGGAGCGACCACCAGGCACACTTCATGCCCGCGGTCCTGCAGCTCACGAGCGAGAGCGGCGCAGGGCTCGACGTCGCCGCGACTGCCATAGCTTGCCAGCACAAACTTCATCGCGGACCTTAGCCTCTCACTACTTCCGACGTGGCTTTAGAATGAAAACGGCAGCGCCACAATCGATTCAACCAGTTCGCATCATGGCGCCTTCGCATTGACCGTCTAGTCGCTGCGCGTCAGAAGACTCAGAACGCCCACCTTACCAAGCCCTGGCCCCAACCACCCGCGCTAAAGAACGCTAGTTGTCGCGGATCGCACACCGATACCGCCCATGGCACGATTCTGTCACGTGAAGTCGGCACGCCCGCCCTTCCGATACCGCACAGTTACCCGAACGCCTTGGGCCACCAACAATCAAGTCGGATTTGCCTTCTCTACGCATGTCCGGGCGTCTTGGGGCCTACTAGCTGGCGCAGGATGCCTATCTGGACGGTAATTGGTTAATCATTCCTAGCGTTGCGGTAGCGTGCGCGCATGACGGCTCTAAAGACGTAGGGCTGGCACAACCTCACTAACGACACAGCGCGACATCATGAGACGACAGAGCGCGGGGGATGAGCGAGCGATGCCCTTTAAACGGACCACGTTGGGCCGTACGAGTAATTTCACAGCTCAGCTGCCGTCTCGCCGGTTTATCGCCGCAGTCATCACCCTCGGCGGCGTGCAGCTCATGGCCACGATGGACGGCACCATCGTGATTGTCGCGCTCTCGAGAATCCAGAACGAGCTGGGCATGACCGATGCAGGGCGGAGCTGGGTTATCACCGCCTACATGCTGACCTATGGCGCCCTGCTGCTGGTAGGCGGTCGCCTCGGCGACACAATGGGGCTCAAACGCGTCTTCGTGATCGGGGTCGCGATATTCACCGTTGCCTCGGGCGTGTGCGGCATCGCGCAGGACGGGGGCACTCTGATTGTGGCCCGGCTTCTGCAGGGCGTCGCCGCCGCGATCCTCGCACCGACCAGCATGGCGCTGGTGGCAACTACCTTCCCAAAGGGGCCGGTACGCAACGCCGCCGTGGCGGTGTTCGGTGCGATGAACAGCCTCAGTTCGGTCATGAGCCTGGTGGCGGGAGGTGCACTCGCCGGGGTGTCGTGGCGGCTTCTCTTCTTGGTCAACGTGCCGATTGGGGTGCTCGTGATTTACCTTGCTCGCACTGCGCTGCGCGAAACCCAGCTGGAGCGGATGAAGCTCGACGTAACCGGCGCCGGGTTGGCCACGTTGACGTGTATCGCCGCAGTTGTCGCCGTCTCAGCGGGGCCGGAAAGGGGCTGGCTGTCGGCCGTGCCGATCGGTGCGGGCGTGGTGGCACTTGGCGGTCTGGTGGCATTCGTCATCGTGGAGCGCACTGCCCAAAACCCTATCGTGCCGTTTGACTTGTTCTTCGACCGCAACCGGCTGGCGACGTTCGCCACCCTCTTCCTCGCCGGTGGCGTGCTCTTGGCCCTGACGGTGCTGGTCACCCTTTACGTGCAGAACATCATGGGCTATAGCCCCCTGCGCACGGGCGCCGCGTTCATCCCCTTCGTCCTGGGGGCGGGCGTCGGGATGGGCGCGTCGGCGCGGCTGGTGACGCGATTTCCGCCACGGGTACTGGTGACCGCTGGCGGCATGTGCCTGCTGGTTGCAATGTTTTACTTCTCGACGCTTCACAGCGGTATCCCCTATTTCCCGAATTTGGTGGTGCCGCTGATAGTTGGCGGTTTCGGTCTTGGCGTGGCCGACGTCCCGGTCTCACTCTCGGTGATCGCTGACGTTCGTCCAGATCGGCTAGGGCCCACTTCCGCAATTGCGCTCATGCTGTACACCATCGGCGGACCGTTAGTGATAGCCATCATCCAGGCAATCGTGACCTCTCGCACGCTGCACCTAGGCGGTACTAGCGGCCCGCCGGAATCTATGAACCCGGCCCAGCTGACTGCCCTGGGGCACGGTTACACCTATGGCATGCTGTGGCTGGCCGGCATGGCCGTACTGGTCGGTGTGGTGGCTCTGTTCATCGGCTACACCGCGCAGCAAGTAGCGCACGCCCAGGAAATCAAGAAGGCCATGGACGCCGGCGATCTCCAGCCCGAGGTCAGGACATCGACACCGGACCAGAACTAGGAGAGGGCCAGCGGCTTGCGGCTAAGGAGCACATCGGCGACCTTGCGGTGGAAGAAATCGCTATATGTGGCCTCGGTGAGCGCTGGTACGTTCCGCTGGAAGATCCAACGGTAGTCATTGTGCAGGTCGTAAACGTGAAACCCGCGGTCTTCGAATGGCTTCAACCTGGCTTCGATTTCCGCCGGCCCACCCGAAGCCTCAAAGGCCACAACCAATTCGGGATGGGGGAATCCCTCGACGATTTGTTGACCTAGAACCGCTTCCGCGCCTTCGATATCAACCTTAATGAAAGAGACTCGCCGAGCGTCGGTACCGACGATGGAGGTGAGAGTGTCCGCGGCTACCGTCACGGGGTTCCAGGTCTTCCCCATTATGTAGCGTTGGGGATCGCCTTTCGCGGGTGGCGTCGACCGGGACCACCCGTTAACGCGGGGATGCAGGTAAAACGTAATCTCTTCCTGCTGCTCAGCGCACGCTGCC
Source organism: Mycobacterium sp. NGS58 (assembly GCF_059812385.1). Lineage (NCBI taxonomy): Bacteria > Bacillati > Actinomycetota > Actinomycetes > Mycobacteriales > Mycobacteriaceae > Mycobacterium > Mycobacterium sp. NGS58. Next base: position 19,562 of record NZ_JCALCO010000034.1, read on the forward strand.
TCGACGACGTCGACGATGCTGGCCGCCCGGTTCAGACCGAGGTTGGCGCGCAGCCGACGGGCGGTATCGGGTGCGGCCTCGATCGCGATTACCTTGCCAGAAGGTGCAACACGCTGTGCGAACAAAAGCGAGAAGTAGCCGACGTTCGCACCGGCATCGACGCAGACGTCGCCGTCGTGCACGTGTCGCAGGATGAATTCGGAGAGCGCCGGCTCCCAAAGTCCGCGATAGCGCAGATATGCGTCGAACCAAGAGCTGGTGGATCCGGGTACGAACTTAGTCCCGTACTCGGATTCAAGCAGGGTCTCATCCGACTTGATGCCGAGTGCCAGGAGTAGCAGATGGCTTGCGGCCAAATATGGGAGTTTGGCCATCATGGGGAGGCGATCATGGGTGACGCAGGCGCGCGCGGATCGCACCACCAGGTTACGCCCCCGTCGCTTGATGGCGTCGAGACGAAACATGCAGATCCTCGTGGTCGGCGGGCTATGCGGTTCATCCAGCAGTTAGTCGAACTTATCAAGCTGCGATCCCGGCATGGTGATCGTGATTCAAACGGACTTCCCTTCCGGACAGCAACGCCGTGCCGGGCGGCCAGTTGCATCAAGACGTCGAAGCGAGCCGGTGACGACCTGCGTTGCAGTCAGAAACGTCCGAGACTGGAGCGGATTGAGTTTCTTCAGTGAGGTCGCGGGCCACCGTCGCACAGTCGGCGGTAGGCGAGAAAATCGACACGGCTTGATTCAGCACGTCAGACGACGTAAATGGGTGTCGAACTTGTTGGTGGACTTGCCCGCTGCAGTGAGCTTCCCAATCCGTCTCACATCGGTTCGCGGGATGGATTCGAGTTGACCGGATCCGAGGCGAGTGTAGCCGCACTCGCGAGATTCAGACCCTTTCTTGGGGCAGCGTTATGAGCGATAACTTGGTTGAGGCGGCTCCAGCGGATGAAATCGCGTGGGCCCCAACGTCACTGGCGTCGCACTGTCTACCCTTCCAGCACGACCGTGGGGACGTAGCGGAGCCAGCGGCCACCGTTGTCCACAAAAAACTTTTCCTTGGCGCGAATCTCGGCCTCATGATTCCACGCGAACATCAGGGCAACATCCGGATACGGATTCGCGAAGGCCTCCGGCGGTCGGACTGGCAGGTGCGCGCCTGGGGTGAGGCGTCCCTGCTTGGCGGGCGTTGTGTCACAAACAAATTCGACAAGGTCTGTCGTGATGCCACAAAAATTGGTGACGGTGGCACTTTTCATCGTCGCGCCGTATCCGACGACCCGCTGCCCGCGCGCGTGGCAATCGGAGAGTACGTCGGTCAACTGGCGAGCGGTCGAACGGACGCGTTCAGCGAAAGCGACGAACGTTTCGGGATGGCCCAACCCGGCTCGCGCTTCGTGTGCGAGCTGGCGATCGACCGACGGCTTCTTCTGGTAGCAGCCGCGACGAGCTAGGCGATAACGCATTTCACCACCGCCCACTGGCAAATGCTCGACGTCGATCACTTCGAGACCGCTCCTCTGGGCTGCTTGCGATACCGACCGCAGCGAGAAGAAAAACACGTGTTCGTCGCAGATTTGGTCGAAGGCAGTCTTGGCAACGATGTCGCCCAGATAGACGTCCTCGAAAATCAATATTCCCTCGGGCCCAAGCAAGAGCGCAGCACCGTCGAAAATTTGGCGAATGTCTTGGATAGCGCAAAGGGTGTTTGCCGCGAAAATGATGTCCGCGGGACCGCAGCTGTCCCGTATGTGCGCCGCAAGTTCAGCGGTGAAAAATTCGGTCAGCGTGGAGACCCCCCTGCTCGACGCATAGTCGGCATGAACTTTTGCGGGTTCGACTCCCAAGTGTCGTATTCCCGCTTCAGCGATGCTTTGCAGCATCGCGCCATCGTTGCTGCCGAGTTCCACGATGAACGGGTCCCGGCGACCTTGCAATTCGAGCTGCAACGACCGCGCGACGTCCTTCAAGTGGCTACTCATGGCAGCCGTTCCGGACGTCAGATACGAGTAGTCGGCGGTGAAAATCTCGTCGCCGGGGGGCGCCTCGACCACCTGGACGGTCGTACAAGTGAGGCAGAGACCCGCCGCCAAGCGATACCAGTGTTCGCTGGCGATTTCATCAGGGGAAATAAACCGGTTAGACCGAGGCATACGTCCAAGATCCAGGAACTCCTCGAGCGGTCCCGAGCAAACGCGGCATGAAGCTGTCACTGCGCCTACACTAGTGTGCTGGAGCGTCTCGGGTGGACCAATTCCAAAGAGCCATGCTCTTTTTGGGCGGAGATATCACCGACCCGACGGTGCCTCGCCGTGCGGCGCGAGTGCGCGTCCTTCGTTCAGTTATGGGCAAAACGAGTGGCAGGCATCAATGACCCGGGTAACGCTGTCCTCCGACAGGTGAGGGCCTATTGGAAGACTGAGGTGAGTTCGCGCCGCCCGCTCCGTGATCGGAAATGTCCCCTCGCTCAACCCGAGCGGAGCAAACGCGCCCGACAAGTGCGGAGGGATCGGATAGTGCACCAGCGTTTGGATCCCCTGGCCAGCCAGATGTTGCTGCAGTTGATCGCGTGAGGAATGGTCGACTACGTACAGGTGCCACACGTGTTCACGATCAGGCGCGACACCGGGCAAGCGTAATCCTGGGACATCGCAAAGTTCTTGGGCGTAGCGCCGTGCGATGGTTTCCCGGCGAGCATTCCAATTATCAAGGTGTTTCAATTTGATGCGTAGCACCGCCGACTGAATATCATCGAGTCGCGAATTCGCGCCGAGGATGTCATGCACGTATTTCTGACGGCTTCCGTAGTTGCCGAGTGATCGAACCCGATCGGCGATTTCGGGGTCGTCGGTGGTGACGGCGCCCCCGTCACCGAAAGCGCCTAGATTCTTCCCCGGGTAGAAGCTCCAAGCCACGGCATGGCCATGAGCACCGATACGGCGGCCCTTGTAGCGTGCCCCATGTGCCTGTGCGGCGTCTTCCACTACCGCCAGCCCATGGGTATTTGCCAAAGCCAAAAGCTCGGCGAGGTCTGCAGGTTGGCCGAAGAGATGCACGGGAATAAGGGCGCGCGTTCGCGGAGTGATTGCAGCTTCGACCCGAGCGGGATCTAGGTTCCATTGACCATCCACCGGCTCCACTCCTACCGGGTGTGCCCCAACGCGTGCTACCGCGAGCCATGTTGCGATGAAAGTGTTCGCTGGAACGATGACCTGGTCGCCGGGGCAAATCCCGAACGCCTGCAGTGCCAGGGCAATAGCGTCCAAGCCATTGCCCACTCCGACCGCATGTTGGGCGCCGGTGAATGCAGCGAACTCGGATTCAAACGCTGCGGTTTCTTCGCCGAGTACATACCAGCCGCGACGCACGACTCGTTCGACGGCCTCCAAGACAGGCGCTTCGAGCTCGTGCGTGGCCGCGCCAAGGTCCAAAAAGGGCACCGCAGCGGGTCGGTTGGTCATCCTCGAACTCCCAGAATATCGATTTCGCATAATTGCCTCGCCTTGAGTTCCGCCCCAGGGAATCTCGCCTAACTGCCGCAACAAGCTGCACGACCTCAAACACAGTCAGATGATATTGTCTCGGCATCCGAGCATTCTATTCTGGCCACGATTGTCGGCCTGAAAGACGGCTGGATGGTCCACTCAGCCCGTTTCGCCGTTGGCCGATCCGCGGACGGTGGCCAGGAACTCCTGATAGTCGTGGATGTAATCGTGCTCCTCGTAAACCCGCGAGGCGAATACCAGGCATACCGCTCCTGTACAGAAGCCCGTGATATCTCTCCAGATCAGGCTCGGAAGGTACAACCCGTAATAGGAACGGTCGAGCGAAATGGTTCGTCGATTCTTCCCGTCGTCGACCGTGACTGAGAAGGAGCCCGAGGCCGCGACAATGAATTGTTGGAGTTCTCGATGCGCGTGTGCACCACGCTCGGCGCCACCTGGAACGTCGTATAGGTAGTAGACCCTTTTGATCGGGAAGGGGACGTGTATACCGCTATAAAGGGGAGACAAGTTGCCTTGGGGACTCTCGAATTTCTCTAGACTCAGCAGCCTGCATTCGTCTATGCGACTCATTGAAGACCCACGAGTTGCAGAAATTCACGATAGTCAAGCACGTAATCGTCGGGCGCAAAGGGGCCTGAGGCGAGGACGAGCGCGACCGAATTCGTAGAAAAATTGCTCATCTGCCGCCAGATGAGATTAGGAACCAATAGAGCATGGTAAGAGCGATTCAACGTATAGCGAACTCGATGCGAACCATCGTCCACCGTGACATCAAAGCTCCCAGACAACGCCACGATGAATTCGTGAATCGTTCGGTAGGCGTGTCCTCCCCGCGCTGAACCGCCGGGGACATCGTAGATCCAAAAAGTCCTTGCTATCTCGAAGGGCACGTGCCTGCCCGATTCGATGAAGGTCAGGTTCCCTCGAGCATCGTGAATCTTGGGCAGGTCGATCAACCTACAGCCCTGAGTGATTGCGGGCATCTTGGTTCCTGCGGGCTTAATCTGCGGGTCGATGCCGGGCGCTGGAAACATGCTTTGATTCTTGCGTCGGTTGGACCACCGAGGCGTGACGCCTGGAGCCCGCGACCTTCTCTAAAAGATCAGCGACGACCGTGACGCTTTCGGATGGTTTGGTCATCTGGGTCGCGATATCGCGGGCCCGAGCGACGTATCGCGGTGAAAGGACAGTGCGCAAATCGGCGACCAGCGATTCCCGTGTAGTGGTCGAAAGAGGCCGGGCGGCACCCGCCTTCAGTTGCTCGAGCCGACGTCCCCGAATCGCCGAGTCCGGCCACGTCCAGAGCATCAGTGTGGGGACTCCTGCGCGCACGCCTGCCGCCGTGGTGCCCAAGCCACCGTGGTGCACGACGGCGCGACAGGCCGGGAACACGGCCGCGTAATTAACCGCGTCCACTACCTTGACGTGGTCCCACCGGGCGGCGTTGGTGAAGTCGGTGGCAGCCGAGCAAACCAGCGCCCGCTCGCCTAACCGTGCGCAGGCATCGCTGATCATCGCGAGTGTGCCGGCACCACCCTCAACCGGTATGCTGCCAAACCCGAAGAAAATCGGTGGTGTACCTGCGGCAATCCACGACGCAACCTCGTCATCCGCATCCGTCGACAACTCCATCGTCGGCGTGCCAACAAACGGCCGTCGGTCATCGAATTTCGCCCACTCGGCCGCCAACCCTGGAAACCAAACCTCGTCATAGGCCTGGATCTCCAGCGATTCGCGTTCTGTGATCCGCCGCGGTGCGGGATATTTCGCCTTCGGCAGGCCGAGTTCACGGCGCTCGCGGTTCTCCAGCGTCTTGGTCAGGCGCCACACCAGCCAGTCGGCCGCGGTCCCTGCGGAACGTCCCACTACCGCCGGCAGCATCGGAATGGCTTGGCCGTTGGCCCGCAGCGGAGAGAAATGCATTGCGGCCAGCGGAATGTCGCAATGCTCAGCGACGTTGGCCGCGGACTCCTCCGCACTCGGGCCGGTCAACAGCAGGTCGGCCCCGTCGGCCAGCGACGTCAGGGTCCTGCTGGCCTCCTGTCGGCACTGGGTCAACAGTTCCCAGTCTTTGCGCCCTAGCTCGAACAGATCCCGGATCCTCCAAGGGCTGCGCAACAAACGGGTACAGAACTCGCGGTGCACGTCCAGCCACGTCTGCGAATCCGGACCATACGCAACCGACGCAAGCCCGACCGACTCGGCAAAGCCGACGAGGTCAGGCGCGACGGCCATGCACACGTCGTGCCCTCGGCGTAGCAGCTCACGACCGATGGCGGCGCCAGGCTCGGCATCGCCCCGAGTGCCATAAAATGCCAGCACGAATTTCATCGCAAGTCCCTTAGCCTCGATTTCCCCCCGGCCAGTGCAGCAAAGTTACATCACCGTCTCGCTTTCCGGCGCAGTTGCTGGGAAGTGTAACGCGGTACCCAGCGCTATCAACACCGATTCAGGCGATCCGAAGAAGCGGACCTCGCAGCGCGGACTCAGCCAAAGTATCCGCAGCAAGCGGCGGCAAGTTAGCGCACCGACCCGAATCGAACAGCTCCCCTCGATTTGCCCCCGCGCTTCGACGGTCGCGTTCGTCCGTGCGATCCCAAAGGGGTCGGCTACCCTCATGCGAATGCATTGGTTCGACCGGCTGAAGACCCGCAGCGTCCCGCCCAGCGTCGCCATTCGTGACGATGTGTACGCCCGACAAACCAGCACGGGTGAATCGATCCGAGTCGCCGGAGGCTCTGCATAGTGTCTCTTCGTATCCGCCGTGAACGCACGTTCTCGAGTCGCGGTGCAGCCAACGGGGATGTGCGGCCCGACCATCGGCTCGACATCATGGACCACGCGCTTTTCGCGCAGCACAGCGCTATCGACCGGAGCGTAGTCATCCAAGTCGTGTGGATATATGACCAGGCAATCGATTTCGAAGGTGTGAGGCGTTTCAAGCACAATTTCGCCAACGGGCTGGCCGGGCGGCGCATCGAGCGCTCACCGCTGCTAGCCCGTCATCGATGGGTCTCGGATCCGGGGCCCGCGGACATCGATATCGCGGAGCGTGCCCGCCCGCGCGCGGAGCTCACCGATTGGGCTGACGAACGTGCGCAGCTGCCGATTGACTTGGAGCGCGGTCCCGGCTGGCACATCGGCGTCCTTCCCCTCGACGATGGTTCCACCGCGGTCAGCCTCGTGATTTCCCATTACCTCATCGACGGCTTCGGGCTCGCGCTGGCGATAGCTGAGGCCATGCTGGAGATCGGCCGCGATCTTGGCTACCCGCCGCCACGTTCGCGAACCCGACTGCGCGCGGTGGTACGGGATGCCCGCCAAACAGCGCAGGACGTGCCGCAGGCGGCACGGGCGCTCGGAGCGGCCGCAAGATTGGCCCGTCGTCAGCGGCGCGATGCTGCCGAATCATCACGGCGCGGTGCGGCCGAATCACCCGCCCCGCAGCCCGTCGCCCGAGACGGAGGCGACGGCGACGGCGACGAGATCGCAGTCGTGCCGGTTATCACCATCCACGTCGACGCGGATGCCTGGGATGCCCGTGCCACGGCCCTTGGCGGAACGAGTGACACGCTGGTCGCCGGGTTGGCCGCAAAACTTGCGGAGCGTGTAGGCCGCCGGCGTGTCAGTGACGGCGCCGTCACTTTGCAACTCCCAATGAGCGAGCGCACGCCGGACGATACGCGCGCGGTGGCGGTGTCATTTGCGCGCGTCAGCGTGGACCCGACGGGGGTCACGACGGATCTGCGCGGCGTCCGCGCTGCGCTTAAGCAGGCGCTGACGGCTCTACGCCAGACGCCAAATGAAGACGAGCGCCAGCTCTTATGGCTGGCCCCATTCGCGCCGAAGCGGGTACTGCGACGGCTGGCCGACGCGGCCGTCGTCGACCCGGACCTTCCAGTGTTTTGTTCGAATTTGCGCGACCTCGGTCCGATGGTCTTGGCGCTCGCCCACAATGAAAACCAGTACGCCGCCGTCTCCGGTGTACTCTATCCGCTCCACCTCATTCGGGTCATCGGACAAGGTGTCACGCGACAATGGCTCGAGCGAGCGGGCGGGCAATTGACCATCCAGTCTTGGCGCATCGGCGACAAGGTTGGCATCACCATCGAGGCCTACCAACCGGGCGCGGAAAATACAAAGCCCGCCTTGCGCGAGCTGGCTGCGCGCACGCTTGCGGAATTCGACCTGACTGGCGAGATCGACTAACGGACGAACCGCCCAAGAACGGCTCGTGCAGCTGCGGCCGCCGACGTGATCGTCCTCGGAACGAACCCGCCCGGGCCTTTGCGACGAGGCGGCTGGCTCAACCGTCAGACGAACGATCGCCCGCCAACCTGTCGCGCAAGCTCTTTGGACGTATGTCGGGCCAGTTCTGTTCGATGTATTCCAGACACGCGGCGCGATCGGCTTCGCCGTACACCACTCGCCAGCCGGGCGGAATATCGGCGAAGGTGGGCCACAGGCTGTGCTGCTCCTCGTCATTGACCAGGACGAAAAAACTGCCACTGTCGTCGTCGAATGGATTGATGCTCACAAGTTCTCCAGCCCGCCTATATCGAGGTGAGTAAGACCGCTACAAACCATAGTGGAGGCCCGCGATATCGGTGCGGAGTCTCGCCAGTTTGACGATTTCCCCGCGCGGCCGTCGCCTAACCGACGACAGGCCAATGGCAAGCCGTCGCGGCATCGCGATCCCGGTGTCCGGCACCGCGAGCAAACTTTCGCTCTAGCCGCACCGCAGTTGCCGGGGCGCGCGGAACGGCGGCGGCGGCGCCGCGGCGCGCCAGCGGAGACGTTGCCGCCGCAACGCCGCAATGCGGGTGGGCAAAATTACCGTTATTGACGCCTGCGTAGGTGCTCAGCAGGACTGATCCGCGGCGGCCCGGCGCCGGGCAGGCCCGTCTGCAACGGGCGGGGGGCCATGGTCGATGACATCCCAATCGGAGGACATCACCGCCGCATCATCCTCCGTTCACGGTCTTGACTGTGAACACAGGCCAGCTAACATCACGGTTAGGTAACGATCTTATCAACTGTTTAAATTCGCCTGCCGGGTGCGTAATACCATCGCCCTGCCATCTAGGCCACGGGTGGCACGGGAGCGCCGACCTGAGCAGGGTCGATCGGCTGGGATGGTGGAGCTGGTCATCGGGGGACCTGCCGCGTCTTGAGTCAAGCAGTGGGGGCAAGGCCAGGCGGTCGTTGCCCGTTAGGAGGCGGAATGGTTGCATTCCGGGCCATCGATGATGATGATGATGCACGCCGATCGGAGTCATTGAGCTGTTCGCCCGCTGCGGCCGCCAAACCCGTCACCCCGATTGCCATTATTGGTGTGGCATGCCGACTTCCAGGCGGCATCGACTCACCGGACCGGCTATGGGAAGCGCTGCTGCGCGGCGAGGACCTGATAACCGAAATCCCGGCCGACCGCTGGGACGCCGAGGAATACTACGACCCCGAGGCCGGGGTGCCGGGTCGGTCGGTGTCGAAGTGGGGCTCCTTCCTGGACGACTTCGCAGGGTTCGATTCCGAATTCTTCGGGATCGAAGAGCGGGAGGCAACCGCGATCGACCCCCAGCATCGCCTGTTGCTTGAAACGTCGTGGGAGGCAGTGGAACACGCGGGTCTCGACCCGGTGACTCTGGCCGGGTCGCGGACCGCCGTCTACGTGGGTTTGTCGCACGACGACTACGTGTCGGTGGCGGCCGAAACCGATTCGCCGGAGGGCGCGTACGGATTTCTCAGCAACAGTCACAGCATGGCATCCGGGCGAATCGCCTACGCCATGGACCTGCGAGGTCAGGCGATAACGGTGGATACCGCGTGTTCGTCTGGACTCGTGACGGTGCATCTCGCATGCCGCAGCCTGCATGACAGCGAATGCGATCTCGCGCTGGCGGGCGGTGTCTCGCTGACGCTGGATCCACGGAGATACGCCGCCGGGACAGCGGGCGGCGTGCTGTCAGCGACCGGCCGCTGCCATGCATTCGACGCCGCCGCCGATGGTTTCGCCATCGGCGAGGGCAGCGCGATGATGCTGCTCAAGCGGTTACCGGATGCGTTGCGCGACGGGGACCGGATCTTGGCCGTGGTGCGTGGCACGTCCCTGAACAACGGTGGCCGAACTGCGGCCATCACCACGCCGTCGAGGCCCGCGCAGGTAGCCGCCTACCGGACGGCCCTGGCAGCGGCCGGTGTGGAGGCCGGCAGCGTCGGCATGGTGGAAGCACACGGGAGCGGCGACCCGGTAGGTGACCGGATCGAATTCGCCAGCCTAGCAGAGGTTTATGGCACCGCCGGCCGCTGCGCGCTGGGCTCGGCGAAGACGAATTTCGGACACAGCCAATCCATTTCGGGAACGCTGGGCTTGATCAAGGCGGCCCTGGCACTGCGGCACGGCGTGGTGCCCGGACATCTACGCTTCTCACGCCTGCCCGATGAGCTCGCGCAAATCGAGACAAATCTCTTTGTACCACAGTCGAATACGCCGTGGCCCAACGATGGACCGCAACCACGGCGGGCAGCGGTGTCGGCCTACGGGTTCTCGGGGACCAACGCGCACGCGATCTTGGAGCAAGCTCCCCAGACTTCAGAATCCAACGACATTGGCGCGAGAGCGACATCGCTCCCCCAGCCACCGTTACTCCTGACGCTTTCGTCCACCTCAGCCGACGAATTACGCCGCACCGCAAGCAGATTGGCTGATTGGGTGCAGTCACATGACGAGGTGACGCTGCCTGATCTGGCTTATACCCTGGCCCGCCGTCGTGGGCACCGGCCGGTACGGACCACCGTCGTCGCAGGCAGCCTCGACGATGCAGCGGCGAAGCTGCGCGAGGTCGCCGACGGCAAAACTCCGTATCCGGCGGCTGCCGGACGCGATGATCGGGGTCCGGTGTGGGTATTTTCCGGTCACGGGTCCCCGTGCCCGGCCATTGCGGCCGATCTGCTGGCCAGCGAGCCCGTGTTTGCTGCCTCTATCGCCGCGGCCGAGCCACTGATCGCGCAGGAGTCTGGATTTTCGGTAACCGAAGCGATGACGGCACCCGAGGTGCTGACCGGCGTAGACCGGGTGCAACCGACGCTGTTCGCCATGCAGGTCGCATTGGCGGCCACCATGAAGTCCTACGGAGCGCGCCCCGGTGCGGTGATCGGGCACTCGCTGGGCGAGACGGCGGCGGCGGTGGTCGCGGGGGCACTGTCGTTGGCAGACGGTGTACGCATCATCTGTCGCAGCTCCCGGCTGATGGCCCGCCTCGCCGGTTCCGGCGCGATGGCTCTGGTGGAAATGCCTGCGCAGCAGGTGCTTTCCGAGTTGATGGCCGGCGGGATCAGGGACGTTGTGATCTCCGTGGTGGCTTCACCAGAGTCCACGATCATCGGCGGAGCCGCCGAGACGGTGCGCGAACTGGTGGGCGCATGGCAAGCACGGGCGGTGACGGCTCGCGAGGTGGTCACCGACGTGGCATGGCACACCCCGGTGGTGCAACCCGTCCTTGACGAACTCTCGGAGGCGCTGGCCGAGCTGTCCCCGGCAACGCCAGAAGTGCCCATGTACTCAGCGAGCCAGTTCGACCCGCGTGAGCTGCCGGTCTGCGATGCCCGCTACTGGGTCGACAATGTGCGGCGCACCGTGCGTTTCGCGGCGGCGGTCCAGGCCGCGATGCAGGACGGCTACCGGGTGTTCGCCGAGCTGGCCGCCGATTCCCTGCTCGACAACTATCTCGAACAGAACGCTCGCAGCCTCGACATCTCGGTCGCCGCTGTGGCCGGCATGCGACGGGAGCAAGCGCTGCCGCACGGGCTGCGCGGCCTCCTGGCGGATCTGCACAATGCGGGTGCAGCGGTGGACTTCTCCGCGCTCTATCCGGACGGGCGACTGGTAGACGCGCCCCTGCCGACGTGGACGCACCGGCGACTGCTGTTGGACCGCGATGATCAGCAATCCTCGGCCGCCGCCGCCGGATGCACCGTTTCGGCACACCCGCTGCTGGGTGCGCATGTGCGCTTGCCGGACGAACCGGAGCGTCATGTCTGGCAAGGAGAGGTCGGCACTGACGCCCAGCCGTGGCTGGGCGACCACCAGATCCGTTGTGTCGCTGCGCTTCCGGCCGCGGCGCATTGCGAGATGGCGTTGGCCGCCGCGCACACGGCGCTGGGCGAGCTCTCGGAAGTCCGCGATATCCGCTTCGAGCGGGCGCTACCGCTGGACGAGCAGACCACGATCGGCGCTTCGGCATCGTCGTTGTCGTCGGCGGGCTCCGTCGAGTTCGCCGTAGAGGCATTCCGGGGCGGCGCGCCGACGCGGCTGAGCAGCGCAGCCTTACACGCCTCTGACGAACCACAACTGGCCGCGCGCGACATCGCCGCTCTGCTTGCCGCGCACCCGTCCAGCGAGGATGGCGAAGAGGTGCGCAGGCGCCTGGACGAGCGGGGCGCGCAATACGGCCCGGCGTTCACCGGCCTTGGCACAGTGCACACCTGCGAAGGGGCCGGCAGCGTCCTGGCCGAGGTCGCGCTCCCCCGTCAAATCCGCTCCGGCCAACATGGTTACACCGTGCACCCGGCACTGCTCGATGCCTGCTTTCAATCGGTCGCGGCTCATCCGGCCATGCAGGTAATTGGCGGGAACGCGTTGGCGCTGCCACACAGCATCCGCCGGCTACGGGCCTACGATTCGGCTCGCAACGCCCACTACTGCTACACACGCGTAACGAAAGCCGACAGTTCCGGGGTCGAGGCCGATCTCGAGCTTCTCGATGAGCACGGGGCGGTCCTGCTCACCGTGCAGGGCCTGCGATTGGACACCGGTCTCTCCGAGAAAGACACGAAAGACCGGACACTGGCCGAGCGGCTGTTGACCATCGAGTGGCGGCAGCGCGAACTGCCCGAGGTCGAATACGCTCACCCCGGAAGCTGGCTGCTGATCAGCACCACCGCCGTCGCAGACGTTCTCGCCACCGATTTGCCCGACGCGCTGAAAAGCCACGGCTCGCAGTGCACCACCGTGTCCTGGACACCGCACGCCGACCACAGCGTGAACAGCCAGCAGCTCCGGCAACATCTGCTCCGCACCGGGTTTACCGGCGTTGTGGTACTCATGGGCCCGCAAAACGGTGACTCCATCGATCCGCTGCTGGGCCGCGAGTGTGTGGAGCATCTGGTGCGGATCATCCGAGAATTGCCGGACATACCGGGCGAGTCCTCTCGCCTGTATGTCGTGACCCGCGGCTCTCAGACGGTGCTCGCCGGTGATGAACCGAACCTGGAACAGGCCGGGCTCAGGGGTCTGATCCGGGTGGTCGGCACTGAGCATCCACACCTGCGGGTCACCCATGTCGATCTGGACGCCGACGCCGAAGCCGAACACCTTGCCCGGCAACTCGAGAGCGGATCCGACGAAGACGTAACCGCCTGGCGCAGCGGCGACTGGTACACCGCGCGGCTGTCACCGAGTCCGCTGCTCCCCGACGAGCGTCGCACCACCGTGGCCCACCCCGAGACCGACGGGATGCGCCTGCAGATCCGCACACCCGGCGTCCTGGAGTCGATGGAACTCGTTGCTTGCGAACGGGTTAGGCCCGGGCCCGGACAGATTGAGATTGCCGTCAGCGCGGCCGGCGTCAATTTCGGCGACGTCCTTCTGGCATCCGGTCGTCTTGCCTCTGTCGAATTCGACGGCCACCCGACGCAGCTCGGCACCGACTACGCCGGGCTCGTGACAGCGGTCGGACCGGGCGTGGCCGATCATGAGGTGGGCGATCGAGTTGGCGGCCTGTGCCACACCGGCTCGTGGGGTACGTTCCTCACCTGTGACGCGCGTACGGCCGTCCCATTGCCGGCCGGGCTTTCCGACGAGCAAGCGGCCGCAGTCACCACCGCCACGGCAACAGCCTGGTACGGGCTGCACGAGCTCGCCCACATCGACGGCGGCGACAGGGTATTGATCCATTCCGCAACCGGTGGTGTCGGGCAGGCCGCAATCGCGATCGCCCGCGCGGCGGGAGCGCAGATCTTCGCGACCGCTGGTAGCGAGCAGCGCCGAGATCTGCTGCGCGACATGGGCCTCGAGCACGTTTACGACTCACGAAGCATCGAATTCGCCGACCTGATACGCCGAAACACCGGCGGTTACGGGGTTGACATCGTGCTCAACGCCGTCACCGGGCCCGCCCAGCGCGCGGGGATCGAATTACTCGCGGACGGCGGACGATTCATCGAGATCGGCAAACATGGCGGCCACGGTGACATCCGCCTGGGGCTCCTGCCATTACGGCGCAACCTCGCGTTCTATGCCGTGGACCTAGCCTCGATGTCCGAGAGCCACCCGCACCGGGTACGCACGTTGCTGAACAAGGTGTATCAACTCACCGCCGACGGCATGCTGCCGATGCCGCAGTGCATGCACTTCCCGATGGAGCAGGCCGCCACCGCAATTCGGACGATGAGCGACGCCCAACACACAGGAAAGCTCGTGCTCGATGTCCCTCGCGCCGGGGGTACCCGCGTGACGGTGCCGCCGGCGGCGGCCCGGGTGTTCCGCGACGACGGCGCCTACATCATCACCGATGGACTCGGAAGCCTGGGTCTGTTGTTGGCCGAGAGGATGGCTTCTCCCGATTCCGGGGACGGCTGCGGGCGCATCGTGCTGTCTTCGCTCTCGCAGCCGACTCCCGAGGCCCGGAACGCAATCGAGCGCATCCGTGCGATCGGCGCCGACGTTGTAGTGGAGTGCGGCGACATCGCCGAGGAAGCTACGGCTCAGCGTTTGGTCATGGCGGCGACGGCCACCGGCCTTGCCTTACGCGGGGTGGTACATGCGACGGCGGTGGCCGAGGACGCCGCGTTGACCGATACCACCGACGAGCTCATCGGACGTAGCTGGGCACCAATGGTCAACGGCGCGTGGAACTTACACCTCGCCACTGCCGGCCAGCCGTTGGATTGGTTCTGCTCGTTCTCCTCCGCGACGGCTCTGGTGGGGTCGCCGGGGCGAGGCGCCCCGGCAGCGGCCAACAGCTGGCTGGACGCCTTCACCCTGTGGCGGCGGGCGAAGGGCTTGCCGGCCAGCGCGATCGCGTGGGGCCCGTGGGCTCAGCACGCCCGCGCCACCGTGACGGACGATGTCGACACCGCCATTGCTGCCGACGAGGGCGCCTACGCGTTCGAGACGCTGCTGCGCCATGAGCGCGCTTACACCGGCTATGCGGTCATGGACACCGCCGCGACGGCCCTCGCGCAGCACAGTCCCTTCTTTGAGGCGTTCCGCGCCACCGGGCAAACCGCAAGGGGCATAACCAGATTGCGCGCTGAGCTCGAGGGATTGCCCCTCGATGAGTGGCCCACCCGGCTGCTGGCGCTGATCTCCGACCAGGTCCGCCTGATCCTGCGCCGAAATGTGGATGTCGACCGGCCGCTCTCCGAGTACGGCATGGACTCCCTGAGCGCGCTGGAGCTACGCACCCGCATCGAGACCGAAACAGGGATACGCATGTATTCCGCCGATCTCGTCGACGTCGGCACCATACGCGGCTTAGCGGCGATGCTGTGCGACAAGCTTGCAGAATCAGGATGAAAACCGTCAAATGCCAACGGCGGCTTTGTATTACGCTGCGATCACGCAACGTAGAACAAACGTGAGGGAAGGCTGATCAGTGCCACTGCGGATACTTCCTGCACGAGCCACCGAACGCAGCCGCGCAGTCAACGGTGATGCGTGCCTGGACAACCGCCTCGCTTACGTGGACCAAGCCTTGTTCATGGGGCAGCGCGTCACCGGGCCGAAGCAAATCATGCAGGTCGTGTGGGTTTATGAGCACTTCCTTGATTTCGACGGGCTGAAACGTTTCCACCACAATCTCGGCCACGGGTTGCTGGGAAGGCGCATCGAGCGTTCGCCGCTACCCTTTGCCCGGTATCGCTGGGTCCTGGACCGCGGCCCGACGGACATCGATGTCGCGGAGAGCCCCCGCGCGCGCGCCGAGGTCAGCGACTGGGCGGATGAACGCTCACAAATCCCCGTCGACCCGGAGACCGGCCCCGGCTGGCACCTGGGCGTGCTGCCCCTGACCGATGGCTCCACCGCGGTAAGCCTGGTGATTTCCCATTACCTGCTTGACGGTCTCGGGCTTGTCGTGTCGGGAATCGAGGCCCTGTCGGGCATCACGCACGATTTTGCTTACCCACCGCCACGTTCGCGCACGCGGCTGCGCGCGCTGGTTGAGGATGCCCGCCAAACGGCGCAGCAGGCGCCTGACGTTGGCCGGGCGCTCGTGGTGGCGGCAAAACAAGCCCGTAATCAACGGCAGAACGCGCCCCAATCGCAGACATCGCGGCCGCCGTTGCTATCCGACACCAACGGCGCCGCAGGTCCCGTCGTCGTCGTGCCGACCGTTACCGTCTTGGTCGATCTGGCCGACTGGGATGCCTGCGCTGAGGCCCTCGGCGGAACCAGTAAGACACTGCTCGCCGGGTTCGTGGCGAAATTCGCGGAGCATGTCGGCCGCCGCCGTGCCGGTGACGACACCGTGACGGTGCAACTGCCCATCAGCACCCGGGCCGCGGGTGACATGCGCGCAAACGCGGTGTCGTTCGCACGCGTCAGCATCGATCCGACGCGGGTGACAACAGATCTGCGTGACGTGCGCGCCGCGATCAAGCAAGCGCTGGCGACCCTGCGGGAAACACCTGCCGAGGAGGCCGCGCAAGTCGCCTCGCTGATCCCCTTCATACCGAAACGGGTCCTCAAACGGCTGAGCGCCATGGACTACGCGATGCTCAGCGAAGCGCTTCCCGTGCTGTGCTCCAATCTGGGCGACCTGGGCTCCGTGGTGTGCCGCCTCGATGGCAGCGACGCCGAATTTGTCACCGGGCGTTTGGCTTTCCAGCACCTGACGCAACAGTGGCTCGAGCGCACGGGCGGCCTGATGACTGTGCAGTCTTGGCGGCTGCACAGCAGAATCGTCATCAGCATCGGCGCTTACCAGCCGGGCACCGAGAACACGAAACTCGCCATGCGCGAGTTCGCTGCCCGCACGCTGGACGAGTTCAACCTGACGGGCGAAATCACTTGACAACTCGGGCATTCGGCGACGCCGGCCGCCTTAAGAATCCAATGCCAGTTTGAGTTGTTCCCCGTACAGAGCCAGCGATTCGGCGGCCATCATGTCGTCATGGCCGCAGTCGACCGGATACACCGTAGGGACACCGGCAACGTAAGGGTTCCAGTTCTGTGGATCTGCCGACTCGTTGCCTTCGTCGCGCCGCGCGGAGAAGATGATCACATCGCCATCGAACACGCCGGGCACATGGTGTCGCAGGTGTGACCCGTTCGAATTGTAATTTTCAACCACGAATTCGAAGATCGGCCGGGGCGGAAGAATCAACTCCACCGTCTTTCCCTGCTGGCGTATCAACTCCTCGGCCCGCTCGTAAGTGAGCGGGTCCGCCTGCTCGGGAACATCGATGCGGTTGGATCGCAGGGTGAGATCCAGGATGCGGCTCTCGCCCTGAATCTCGTCGTCCGGCCCCGCGGGATTCGTGGGCCCGCTGTCGCCGAGCACCGGATCCAGCATTATCAGACGCCGGACTTCACCGCCGCGCCGGCGAAGTTCGACAGCCAGCTCATGGGCCACGGGTCCGCCAAATGACCAGCCGAGCAGGTTGTACGGTCCCACGGGATAAAGGGCCTGCAGTCGGTCGGCGTAATCCTTCGCCATGGCACGAATCGATTGGCGTCCGACTTCGCCGTTGTCCGGGATCTGGTTGATGCCGATGATCGGGCAATCCAGGTAATCGCCCAACGCCCGATACGCGTAACTCAGGCCGAGACCTTCATGAACACAGCACAGCGGAATGCCCGTGCCCTTCTTGAGGACCTCTATCGGGAGCAGTTCCGCCGCGCTGTCATCTGTGCTCAGCTGCTGACTCAAGCTTCGAACCGACGGCGCGTCCAATATGGTGCGCACCGCAAGGTGGGCATCCAAAGTCTTGTTGATTGTGGCGATCACGCGCATCGCTGACAAGGAATCGCCACCCAGGTCGAAGAACGAGTCTTCGACGCCCACGCGGTCCAGCCCGAGGATTTGGGCGAAGATGCCGGCCAGTGTCTCCTCGATGGCGTTCGCCGGGGCTCGGTAGCGTTCGGCGACGACATACTCGGGTACCGGCAAGGCTCGCCTGTCAAGCTTTCCGTTGGGCGTCAGGGGCAGCGCTCGCACCGGCACCACGGCGACCGGCACCATGTAGGCCGGCAGCCGCTCGGCCAGCTTGGCGCGCGTGGTGACCGGATCGGCGGTGCCGGTGATGTAGCCGACCAGCCGCTTGTCACCGGGGCGGTCCTCGCGAGCGATCACCACCGCCTGGCCCACGCCGTCGATTTCGGCCAGCGCCGCTTGGACGTCACCCAACTCGATGCGATAGCCGCGGATCTTGACCTGCTCATCGGCACGGCCGAAGTACCGCAACTGGCCGTCGGAGCCCCAGGACACCAGATCCCCGGTGCGGTACATCCGTGCTCCCGGAGTCCCCGCACCGGCGAACGGACACGCCATGAACCGCGATGCGCTCAGTCCCGGCCGGTTCAGGTACCCGTATGTCACCCCGGCGCCGGCCACGTACAACTCCCCTATCACGCCAACTGGAACGGGGCGTAACCAGGCGTCCAGAACGAACAACGCTGCCTGGAGCACCGGCGCGCCGATCGGCACCACACCCGTCCCCGGCGTCAGCGGGGCGCTCATCGTGATGCCCATCGACGTCTCGGTCGGGCCGTAGGCATTGACCATCAGGCGCCCCGGCGCCCACCGATCCACCACCTCGGCCGGGCAGGCTTCACCGGCCACCATCACGGCGAGTGACTCCAACCCCTCCGGTGAAAGCGCCGCGAGTGCCGAAGGGGTTTCGGTGAAGACGTCGACGTGCTCGGCGACCAGCAGCGCCTTGAAGTCGTCCGGTGAGCTCGCCACGTAATCGGGCACCACGACCACCCGCCCACCGTGCAGCAGTGCGAAGAAGATCTCGGACACCGATACGTCGAAAGCCAGGGATTTGCACTGAGCCCAGGCGGCCGGCGTTGGCAAGTGCCTATCCACTACCTCGAGTAGCTGGATCGCGTTGTGGTGAGAAACTGCCACGCCCTTGGGGACGCCCGTGGTGCCCGAGGTGTAAATGAGGTAAGCGATGTCATCGGGGGCCGGCCCCGGCAAACCCGTAGACGGATAACCGGGGATGCGGGTGTCGTGGACATCGATGATCAGCAAGTCGGATCCGCCCAGTCGCGGCCGCAGATCCGAGGTGGTGATCGCCGCGACCGGCGCGGCGTCGGCCACCATGAACTCGATGCGAGCCGTTGGAACTGCCGGGTCGATCGGCAGATAGGCCGCGCCGGTCTTGAGCGCCGCCAGGATTGCCACGATCGCTTCGGCCGAGCGTGGCAGGAGCAGCGCCACGACATCACCGGCACCCACACCCTGGCCGGCCAACAGGTGCGCCAACCGGTTCGCCGCCTCGTCGAGCTCGCGGTACGTCATCGAGTTGCCCTCGCACGTCAGCGCCACCGCTTCCGGGGCACGCGCTACATGCGCAGCAAACACCCCTGGAATAGACACGGACGGCGGCGCCAAGTGCGTCAGCGCGGCGCGGTTGCCCCACGCGTCCAAGCGGGCGTGCTCGTCGGCGTCGAGCAGATCGATCGACGAGAGCGGCCGGGTCGGGTCGGCCGTCATGGCGACCAGCACCTTCTGGAATCGGCCGAACAGCGCCTCGATGCCGGCTTCGTCGAACACCTCCGCGTCGTACTCGACGCGGAGCCCAATCCGAGGGCCCGGCATGGCGGCAACCGCCAAGGGGTAGTGGGTGGATTCGCTGGTGTTGACTTCGGTGATGGTCAGGTCGTAGTCGCCGGTCAACGCCTCGGTGTCGACCGGATAGTTCTCGTAGATGAACATCGAGTCGAACAACTGGTCGTGGTCGGTGAGGCGGTGGATCTCGGCCAATGCCAGATGCTGGTGCTCCAACGTGCAATTGTGGGCGTCCTGCAGCTGATCCAGCAGGTCGGCGGCGGTGGTTGCGGTGGTGATGCGTGCGCGCACGGGGACGGTGTTGATCAGCAGTCCCACCATCGAGTCCGCACCGGCCAATTCCGCCGGCCGCCCCGACACCGCGGTACCGAACACCACGTCATGCTGACCGGTCAACCGCATCAGCATCTGCGCCCAGGCCGACTGAAGCACGATGTTGACGGTCGTATGACGCGAGCGCGCCAAGTCACTCACGGCCTGGGTGGTGTTCTCCGGCACCTCAAACCACGCTGCGGACCGCCGCGTCTGACTCAGCTGGCCCGGCGGGCCCACCAAAGTGGGGGTGTCCAGGCCGGCCAGCACCTCGCGCCAAGCGGCCTGGGCCGCAGCGCGATCCCGCCCGATGAGCCACGCGACAAAGTTCCGATACGGTGCGGCCGCGGGCAGCGGGCGTCCGTAATAACTGGCAAAGATCTCCTGCAGCAGGATCGGCAGCGACCAGCCATCGAGCACGATGTGGTGATTGGTGAGCACAAACCGGTGCCTACCCGGTGCGGTGCGGATCAGCACCGCCCGGAACGCGGCCTGCTCGGCCAGGTCGCACACCGCGACGCGTTCAGCGGTGCGCACCTCACGGACCTGTTCGTCAACGCTCACACCGTTGGGATGCAGCTCGAGATACCGCCACGGCACCACCGGATCAGCCGGGATGATTTGCACCGGCTCATCGAATTGCGTCGAGAATTGGG
Organism: Mycobacterium sp. NGS58; assembly: GCF_059812385.1. NCBI lineage: Bacteria > Bacillati > Actinomycetota > Actinomycetes > Mycobacteriales > Mycobacteriaceae > Mycobacterium > Mycobacterium sp. NGS58. The sequence goes on from NZ_JCALCO010000034.1 coordinate 39,838, forward strand.
CCGCCAGGTTGGGATGGCGGGTTACCACCGTGTGCAGCGCCGCGTGCAACCGCTCGGTATCGAGGGCACCGATCACGGTGAAGTCCAGTTGTACGGCATACACATCGTGATCGGGACCGCACCCGACGCCGGCGTGGAACAAGAGCCCCTGCTGCAACGGGGTTAACGGCAGTATGTCGGCGATACGGTGCTGCTGCTGCAGTTCGTCGAGCTGCTGCTGGTTCAGATGAGCGGGAGCGAAATCTGACGGCGTGAACCCGCCCCCGCCGTTGCGGACATGCGCGCAGATCCCGGCCAAGGCGTCAAACCACAACCGGCCCAGCCGATCGACCTGCTCGCGGTCCACGGCCGATGGCGCCCACGTCCAATTCGCGTGCAACCGCGGGCCGGATTCGGTGTCCAGGGTGCCGGCGTTGAGCTCGAGGGTGTGCATCAGCGGCATCGGTATGGCCGCGGCCGCTCGCGTGACCGACGCGACATCCTGGCTGACTCGCCACAGGTCGTTGGAAACCTCGCCGCCCGCGCCCAGTCGTCCGAGGTAGTTGAACCCGATCGCCGGGTCCGAGCCGCCCAAGTCGACATCGGGGTTCACGTACCGCAGCAGACCGTAGCCCAGCGGGTCGGGCAGGGCACGCAGTTGCTCCTTGGCGTCTTTGACCAGTGCACCCAGCGGCGCCTCGCCGCCCACCACCTGATCCCAGGCCAACCCGCCGACGTTCAACGCCACCGGATACTTGGTGGTGAACCACCCCACCGTGCGAGTCAGGTCGACATCGGCGGCCAGCTCCTCGTGACGCCCATGCCCCTCGACGTCGATGCCGATCGGCCCCCCATCGCTGGCCGCGAACTCGGCCACCGCCAGCCCGAACGCGATCAACAAGATGTCGTGCACCCCGGCGTGAAACGCCGTCGGCACCTCTCCCAACAGCATCCGCGTGGTCTCGACATCCAGCGCCACCGACAGATGACCCGCCCCGGCAAACGTATCCCGCTCGGGCTGCACCGCCGGCAACACGGCCGACGCCGCCGCCACCTGCCGCCAAGCCTCCACGTGATCCACGACCGCGGTGCTGGCGGCGTGCGCGGCCAGCAACGCCGACCAGCGGGCGAACGACGTCCCCGCCGCCGGCAACGCTATCGGCTGACCAGCCCGACGCTGTTCCCACGCCAGATTGAGATCCTCCAACAGGATCCGCCACGAGACTCCATCCACCGCCAAATGGTGAATGACCAACGCCAACTGCCCCGTCGAGCCTGCCCACACCGCACTGAGCATCGCCCCGGCAGCCGGATCCAGCCGCGACCGCGCCGCGACCAGCGCCTCGTCAGACAACGCCTCAACCACCCGCACGCACTCGCGGGCGTCCACCGCACCGGGCTCGGGAACCCGCAACAGCCAACTCCGCGCGCCGTCGTCGGCAGCGCGCAGCCGCAACATGGCGTGCCGGTCCAGTAGGGCCTGCACCACCTCCACGACGTCGGCCTCACCGACCCCCGCCGGGGCCTGCACCACCACCGTCTGATTGAACTGCTGCACCGGGCCGTCCACGCTGGCCAACCACCGCATGATCGGTGTCGCGACTACCGGTCCCACGCCTTCGTCGATCGGGCCACCAGCACCCTCGACCAACCCGGCCACCCGAGCCAACCGCGCCACGCTCTGCTCGACGAACACATCCCGAGGCCGAAAGACCAGGCCCGCCGCCCGCGCCCGGGCCACCACCTGCATCGACAAGATGCTGTCCCCGCCCAGCTCGAAAAACGAGTCGTCGACGCCGACCCGCTCCAGCCCGAGCACTTGGGCGTAGATGCCCGCCAGCGTCTCCTCGGTCGGCGTGGACGGGGCGCGATACAGATCGCCGGCGGCGTACTCGGGTGCGGGCAGACCCCGCTTGTCCAGTTTCCCGTTCGCCGTCAACGGCAGCGCGTCCACGACCACCACCGCCGCCGGCACCATGTACACGGGCAACCGCTCGGCCAGCGCGGCGCGCGCTTCGGCCGGGTCGGCCGCGCCGGTCACATAACCCACCAAGCGCTTATCGCCGGGGCGGTCCTCCCGCACGATCACCGCGGCCTGCTCGACCCCCTCCAGGCCGGCCAGCGCCGCCTGCACTTCGCCCAACTCGATGCGATACCCACGGACCTTGACCTGCTCGTCGGCACGCCCCACGTACCGCAGCTGCCCATCGGAACCCCAAGACACCAGATCCCCGGTGCGATACATCCGTGGTCCCGCGCCTCCGAACGGGCATGCCACAAACCGCGACGCACTGAGCGCGGCCCGACCCACATAGCCGACGCCGACCCCGGCGCCCGCCACATACAACTCACCAACCACCCCGACCGGCACCGGACGCAACCAGCGGTCCAGCACGAAAAAGCCGAGCCGTGCCAACGGCACGCCAATGGGGCTCGCCGCACTGTAGACGTCGCCCGGCGCGATCTCCCGAAACGAGGCGTGCACCGTCGTCTCGGTCGTGCCGTACAGGTTCAGCAGCCGCGGCGAGCCCGGATGCTGGTCCAGCCACGTCCCCAGTCGCCGCGGCTCGAGGGCTTCTCCGGCGAACAGCACGGCCCGCAATCTGAGTTGAGCTCCCAGGCCGGGCGCGAGCGCGTCAGCGGTCTGCAACGCATAAAACGCCGACGGGGTCTGGCTCAGCACACTGACCTGTTCAGCCACCAACAAGGCGTGGAAGTCCTGCGGCGAACGCGCCACCGACTCGGGTATCACCACCAGGCGTCCGCCACGCAGCAGCGCACCCCATATCTCACACACCGAGACGTCGAAGGCCAGTGAATGCCACTGCGACCACACCTGCCCGTCGAGTTCCATGCCGGCCTCGAGTGACGCCAGCAACTGGATCACGTTGTGATGTGTGATGCCAACGCCTTTGGGGACACCGGTCGTGCCCGAGGTGTAGATCAGATACGCGATGTCCTCGGCGGCCGGCGCGGGCAACGCGGTGCCGGGCTGGGCCGCGATACGCGGATCGCCCACCTCGACGACGGCCACATCATGGGCGGCCAACCGCTCGACCAACGCGCCGGTCGTCACCACCACAACGGGCGCGGCATCACCAAGCAAGAACTCGACCCGCGCCGCGGGCACCACCGGGTCAATCGGCACATAGGCCGCCCCCGTCT
>NZ_JCALCO010000035.1:0-37791 GCF_059812385.1 Mycobacterium sp. NGS58
CCGAGTTCGACGGCAAGCCGCTGCAGTCCATCGCCAAGGGCGAGGTGGACCTCAGCGGCGACGACGAGGAGAGCGAAGCCGAGCGCGAGGAGCAGCAGAAGGAATTCGCCGACCTGCTCGCCTGGCTGAAGGAAACGCTGACCGAACACGTCAAGGAAGTCCGGCTGTCCAACCGACTGACGGACTCGCCCGCCTGCCTGATCACCGACGCCTTCGGGATCACACCGGCGCTCGCACGCATGTACCGCGCTTCCGGACAGGCCATTCCGGTGGGGAAGCGGATCCTCGAACTCAACCCCAACCACCCGCTGGTCACCGGCCTGCGCGAAGCGCAGAAGAACGCGGACGACGACACCGCGCGAGCTGAGGTCGCGGAGACCGCGGAATTGCTCTACGGCACAGCGCTTCTTGCCGAAGGCGGGGCGCTCGACGACCCGGCGAGGTTTGCCGAGATACTCGCCGGCCGTTTGGCCCGCACAGTTTAACCGTGGGTTTACCGGCAAATAACTCATTTCGGCGATTGAAAACCCGCTGGCAGGGATAATTAGATCCCATGCCTGCGTTTCGCGTTATCGACCCCCGTGGCCGGGTCGTCGCGACGAAGAGTTTTGCCAATGCGGAGGCCGCGCATGCCTGGTTCGTCAATTCGGTTGGCGGCGATACCGAGCTGGGTTGGCGCATGGAGGTCAACGACGACGGGCAATGGGCATTCTTCGATGACACGGAAGGCTTCACCGCCCCGCTGAGCAGGCGGCCAACCCAACGCTGATTCGCCGCATCCGATAGAAGACCTCGCGGCGACGCGCCCGGACTCGTTCGCTCTATCGTTCGACGTACGCTCCCACCATGCATGTCGACGCGATGACGACGCCCCAGCCGCTCGGCGAAATCGGTGAGCTTGCCCGGCGGACCCAGTCCGCCGGATTCTCCGGTCTGTTGTTCACCGAGACTGGCCGCACTGCATACCTGAATGCCGCCGTCGCTTCGCAGGCCGCGCCCGACCTCGAATTGTCGACGGGCGTCGCGGTGGCCTTTCCGCGCAGCCCCTTCGTTACCGCCGCCGCGGCGTGGGAGCTGCAGGAAGCCACCAAGGGGAAATTCCGGCTGGGCCTCGGGACGCAGGTGCGCACCCACGTGGTGCGGCGCTACGGCACGGCCTTCGAGCGGCCCGGGCCGCGGCTGCGCGACTACTTGCTCGCGGTGAAAGCGTGCTTTGCGGCGTTCCGCTCCGGGACGCTCGACCACCATGGTGACTTCTACGATCTTGACTTCATCACTCCGCAGTGGAGCCCGGGGCCCATCGACGCGCCGGACCCCAAAGTCGACATCGCAGCGGTCAATCCGTGGATGCTGCGGATGGCGGGCGAAGTGGCCGACGGGCTTCACGTCCACCCGATCGGCGAACCGGGCTACCTGGCGCGGCACGTGGTGCCGACGGTTGCCGAGGGGGCAGCCAAAGCCGGCCGTTCGCCGTCGGACATCGCGATCATCGTGCCCGTCATGACGATCGTCGGCGACACCGACGAAGAGCTCGCCAAGCAACGCGAAGTCGTGCGTGCCAGCATGGCCTTCTATGGCAGCACGCCCAACTACGCGTTCATTTGGGATGAGGCGGGTTTCGAGGGCACGACCGCCCGGATCCGGGAGAAGCAGAAGGCCGGAGACTTCGCCGGGATGGCGGCCCAGGTCAGCGACGATCACATCGCCGTCTTCGCGACCGAGTCGACCTGGGATGGGCTGGCGGATGCGTTGACGCGGAAATACGCCGGAATGGCAACGCGATTGGTGATGTACAACGCGGTCGCCGATCAGGAGCGCTTCGAGCGGTACGGCGAGGTGGCTCGCCGGGTGCAAACGGTCAGCGGCTGAGCTGAATGGCTTTGACCACGAGTAGCAGCGCGCCCGCGACCAGGTAGGTGCGCAGCGCGATCATGCCCAGCCGGGTGCCGGGCGACCAGACGACCGGCTCGAGCAGCGTGAGCGGTGGCATGCGCCACGTGTTGCGGTCGACACCGCGGGCCGGAAGCGCTGCGACGGGTCGCGGGGGTTGGCGGCGGGCCATCCAGCGCAGCGCGGGCGCAGCCGCGGCGGCGAACACAACCATGGCCGCCACCAGATAGCCCGAAACCCGCACGACATCGATCTTCGGAAATAAAGTGGTGGCCATCAAAACTCCCGACAGCAGCAGGAGCGTGCCGACGATCAGCCCGGCGACCCAGTTCAGCCAGGGACGATTTACCCACGGGCCCAACACTTCTCGGTCATTGCACAGCAGCAGCAGGAATACGCTGGCGCTGGGCAGCAGTAGACCGGCGAGGGCCTGCACCGCGGTGGTGATCAGTCCGAGCGGGGCGCCTGGAATGAGGACGATGGCCGCGGCCAGCACCACCATCGCGGTGTAGGACAGGTAGAACTGTTTGGCGTCGGAGAAGCCGCGGTGTAGAGAGTGCTTCAGTCCGAAGACGTCTCCGAAGGCGTAAGAGGTGGCCAGGGTTACTGCGGCGGCGCCGATGATCGAGGCGTCCATCAGCACGATCGCAAAGATCCAGCCGAGCGTCTGGCGGTGCTGGCCGAGCAGGTGGGCGATGGCGCCGGCGTCGGTGAAGCCGCCCACGGTGTTCGTGGAGCGCGCGGCCCAGTCGCCCGTCATCACCAGCGCGGCGGCGCCGACGACCACGACGAAGGCGCCCAGCACGGTGTCCGCGCGTTCGTAGGCCATGAACCGGGGGGTGATGCGCTTGTCGACGACGTTGGACTGCTGGAAAAACAGCTGCCACGGAGCGACGGTGGTACCGACGATGGCGATGATCAGCAACACCGCATCCGAACTGATCCCGCCCGAAATAGTGGGCACGACAAAGGACTTCGCGGCGTGCACCCACTGTGGATGTGACATCAACAGCATCGGGATCTGCAGCAGCGTGACGGCGATGAACACGAACATGGCCCGCTCCCATCGACGGAAGCTGCCGCTGGCCATGATCGCCACCAACGCCACCGCTGCGATCGGCACCACGATGTATTTGGAGACGCCGATGTACTCGGCGGCCAGGCTGATGCCGATGAATTCGGTGACGATCGTCAGGAAGTTGAGCAGGAACAGGTCGCCGACCGAAAACCAGCCCCAGCCGCGGCCGAAGCGTTCGTTGATCAGGCGGGCGTGTCCGACCCCGGTGACCGCCCCGAGCCGGACCACCATCTCTTGGTTGACGATGAGCACAGGGATGAGCAGCAGCAACACCCACAGCAGTGAGTAACCGTAGTTCTGGCCGGCCTGGGCATAGGTGGCCACCCCGCCCGCGTCGTTGTCACCGACCATCACGATGATTCCGGGCCCGACGATCGCGAGCAGGGTCAGCAGCCGCGTCCGCCAGGTCCGGGCATGCTCGGTCTCCCCGACGCTGATGCGCCCGAACGCACCTTCGATATCACCCACGTGCGCGCTGTCCAGCACGGCGGTGCGCCGCGTCTGCGCGGGCTCGGAGCGCTGAACGTCGACGCCCTGCCCGTCGGCCTGGGTGGTGTTCTCGCCGCCGGAGCTCACTGCGGGCTACCTCCGACTGGCGGTGTGTCACGGTCGTCGTCGGCGGCGATTTCGCGGATGGGGCGCGGCGCGGGCTCCCGCCGTCGCCAGTCCTCGGGGATGGTCGCCTCCAGCACGTCGTCGACCGTGACCACCCCGAGGAGGCGGTCTTGTTCGTCGACGACGGGTATGGAGTAGAGATTGAAATCGGCCATCAGCAAGGCGATGTCGGTCAGATCCGCGTCGGCGTTCACTCGCACCGGGTCGGAATCCATCAGTGCGCCGAGGTTTTCAGCGGGATCGACCTGCAGCAGGGTGATCACCGAAACGACGCCGTCAAGACGTTTGTCCTCGTCGAGCACGTGAACCTTGATCAGCGCTTCGGGCTGGATGCTGCGCGACGCGGCGATCAAGGCCAACGCCTCGCCCGCGGTGGCGGCCGGTGAACACGTCACGGAGTCGACATTCATCAATCCGCCGGCGCTTTCGGGGTTGAACCCCATCAGGGTGATGACCTTGGTGCGCTGCGGGGCGGGCATCAGTTCGAGCACACGCCGGCGCCGGGACTGGCGAAGGTCGACGATCGCGTCGGCCGCATCGTCGGCGCGCATCCGACCAAGCAGCGCGGCGACCTCGTTGTCCGGCATGTTGTCGAGTAACCGGCTGGCCTTTTCCGGATCGAGTTCTTCGAAAACGTCGGCTTCCAATTCGGGGTCGCTGTGCACGCGGTCGAGGATCTCGCCGCCCTCAGCCTTATCCGCCTCTTCGAGAAGATCCGCGATCTCGGCGGCCTTGAGCTCGCCGAACCGGTCCGACAGGCGTCGGACCGCGTCGGAACGGGCGTGGCCGATCAGTGGCTCGAATGCCTTCCAATCGCGCGACGCGTGCCCGCCAGAATGCTTGATCAGCCCGAAGAGGCGCGGTGGGCGGCGAGTGTCCAGGCGGGTAACCATCCAGCCTTCGTCGGTCTGTTCCAGTTCGACGTCGTAGGCGCGCACCAGCTCGACGGTGGCCACGTCGATCAACCGGTGGCCCAACACGTCGGTGCGCAACAACACCTCACCCTCGCGGCGTTCGAACCCGCGAAGGTCAACCTTGTTCTTGGTCAAGAGAACTCGGTCCACGGAGTATGCGTCAATCGTTTTGTTGCCGATGAAGACCCGGCGTCCGCCGACCCCCGCGACGATTCCGGCCACCAGCGGGTACTCCTCGGCCCCGCGCAGCCGCACGATCACGTCCTCGACCCGGCCCACCGTTTCGCCGGAACGCGCCAGCACGGGCGCACGCAACAGTTGGGAGAGGTGGATTATCGGCTGTCCGGCGCGCGGCTTGGACGCCTTTTCCGATGTGCTCATGTATCCCTCCTCAAGGCGGTACGACCGAACCCGCCGACAACCTACCCCTAAACCAGGTGGTGCGGCGCCGCGCGGCGTCAAATCGATCGTTGGACCGTCTCGGCGGCCAGAGCATACACTCGTGCCGTCGCGGACAACTACCGTCAATAAGTAAACGGCAGAAGGCTATTGGGATTCTGACCCACAATTGGGCTATGTTCGCTTCGTGTCCGCAGTCGACTTCACCTCGGTATCCCCGATCGTCCCCGTCCGAGACCTGGACGCCGCGCTCGGCCGGTACCGCCGGCTCGGATTCGGCGCCCGTGCGTACGACGGCCCCGAACGGTACGGATTCGCCGATCGCGGGTCGGTATTGATCCATCTCACCGAATGGGCCGAGCACGACCCCTTGCGCACGGCGGCCAGTGTGTACTTCTACGTCAGTGATGCCGATGCCCTCTATGCGGAATGGGCGGCACTGGAAAACCTGGGTGGGCGTCTGGTCGCGCCGCAGGACACTCCGTACGGTTTGCGCGAATTCGCTTACGTCGACCCCGACGGCACCGCGCACCGCGTCGGCTCACGCCTGACCTGAGCTCGGCTGCTTTCCATTGCGGCGGAGCGTCTTCGGCAGATAGCTGATCGACACCGACTGTCGCGCAACCGGTTTGGATCACCCTTCACGTGCCTTCCGACGCCCGAGCGCCGCCGACGTCCCTACCTACGCAGCACGTCAGCTGTTGCGCCGAATCTTGAGCGCGGTGGTGATCATCGGGATCTGCAACGGCAGCCGGGCCAGGGCGATGATGCGCATGGGCCACGGCTTGCCCCACCACAACCGGCACATGTTGACGTTGGCGGGAAAGACGCCGACGAACAACGCGACGGCGGCCAGCGCGGCGAGCCGGCGGGTGGCGCGTGGCACCAGCAGTGCCCCGGTCGCAATCTCGGCGACTCCCGACGCATAGGTGTAGAAGCGCGGAGTGCCGGGAAGCTCGACGGGCACGATCTCGTCGAACGGCTTGGGCGCCAGGAAGTGGACGGTGCCAATCCCGATCAGCATCGCCGCGACGCGATAAGCGGTGGTTTGCGCGTCACGCTGGACGAGGGGTGTGATGGTCATCGACTCATTGTGCTCGGGTGCCAAAGAATGTGTTACGCGCGGTCGGCATCGGTGTAGCGGATGATGCCGTGGGTGTATTCGCGGCGAGGTGCGAGGCGCTCGCCGACCTCGCTGCCGGCGATCTCCAGCTGAATCGTCACCTCGCCGGGGCGGGGATTGCCGATTTCGATCTCTTCGACCGACCACGGCTCGTTCAGACCCCAGATCAGCGCACCTTGGGTCTTCAACGGGGTGGCCTCCGTATTTACCCGAACCGCTTAATTGTTAGCGCCGTCACAGGAGCCAGGCCCAGTGAACTTAGACCATTACTATTGTCTATACAGTATTTGATACGATTCGCGGCGTCTGACCGCCCACAACAACGAGGTTGAGAACATGGGAACACCCGTCATTGTCGGAGCCGTCCGGACCGCGATAGGCCGTTCGTTCAAGGGGACGCTGGTCAACACTCCGCCCGAAACTCTGATCACGGCCGTGCTTCCCGAGGTGGTCCGCAGGTCGGGTGTCGACCCCACACACATCGACGACATCATCTTCGCCGAATCACACTACGGCGGTGGCGATTTGGCACGTTATGCGGCGACCGCGACGGGCTTGGAGCACGTTCCCGGGCAGTCGGTCAACCGGCACTGCGCGGGCAGCCTCACGGCCATCGGCAACGCCGCCGCGCAGATCGGCTCCGGCATGGAGCGTGTGCTCATCGCGGGCGGCGTGCAGTCGCTGTCGATGACGCCGCTGACCAACTGGCGGATCCCTGGCCCCGAGCTGAAGTTCGAGGAGCGCTGGATGCCCCCGACGCACGTGGAGACGCCGGATGCGCCGGCTAAGGACATGTCCATCACGGTGGGCTGGAATACCGCGCAGGCGGTCGGCATCACGCGCGAGGAGATGGACGCCTGGGCGGCCCGGTCGCATCAGCGCGCCGTCGCGGCCCAGGACGCCGGCAAGTTCGCCGACGAAATCCTGCCGCTGAAGATCACCCAATTCGATGGTTCGGTCACCGAGTTCGCCGTGGACGAGCATCCGCGTCGCGACACCACCGTCGAGAAGCTGGCCGGCCTTAAGGTCCTGCACCCCGAGATCGAGGGCTTCTCGATCACCGCGGGCAACAGCAGTGGCACCAACGACGCCGCGGCCGCCGTCGCGCTGGTCGACAGCGACTACGCCCAGGCCGAGAAGCTCAAGGTGATGGGCACGGTCAGGGCCTGGGCCGCAGCGGGCGTGCCGGCCCGTGACTGCGGTCTCGGCGCCGTCAAGGTCATCGGGAAGGTGTTACAGCGGGCCGGTCTGACGCCCGGCGACGTCGCGCTGTGGGAGATCAACGAGGCGTTCGCTTCGGTGCCGATCGCGGCGTGCCGCGAATACGGCCTCGACGAGGAGAAGGTGAACTTCTCCGGTAGCGGCTGCAGCCTCGGTCACCCGATCGCCGCCTCCGGTGCGCGCATGGTGACCACGCTGGCCTACGAGCTCGCCCGCCGGGGCGGCGGCATCGGCGTCGCGGCGATGTGTGCCGGCGGCGGGCAGGGTGGCGCTGTCGTCATCGAGGTCTAGGGTGAGGTCAGCGGCGGGTCGTCGCCATCAAGTGTGAGGCACCGCAGGATAGTTCGCACCGGCTAGTTACAGAACGTGTAGCCGATGAATTGGGTGCCGCGCGTGTCACCGCTTGAGTAGTTGGCGAAGTGCACGGCCGGCTTTCCGTTGTACTGCGTATTCATCTTCTGCACGCTCGGCGGTGGAGTGCCTTTGGGGAAGGCCAGGATCATGTCGGCGAAAATCTGCAAGCCGACCTGGCAGATCGCCTCGCGCCGCGGCGGCTGCGGATTCCACGCATGCACGACCACCGGTTCGGTCAGCTGAGATCCCGCCGCACAATTCGGATCACAGAGCTTGAACAGTGCCGTGCCGGTCCCGTCGGCGCCCTGCGGTCCCCAGGAACTCCACGACATGTCCTGCAGCGCAACGGCCACACTGGCGCAGCCCAACACGTTCAGCCGCTTCGGGCGCGGGACCGGGGGAACGGACGGGTTGTAGCAGCCCGGGATGGCGAAGCTCTGCGCCGCCGGCGACGGCGGAGTGCTGGGCGCGGTCGCGCTCCGCTGGCCTTGGATCAGCTGCACGCCCACCACGATGAGGACCCCGACCAGCACCACGGCCGCCACGATGCCGGCCCCGATCACACGCCCCCGCGAGGTGTGCCGCAACCGCCTCATCAAAGAAACGTTGGCGTTGCCGCTCACGGTCACCAGATTACGGGCGAAAGTTTCTGCCGGGGGTGGTGACCGCGAAACGGCATGACACGGTAAAGTTGGTCATCGCTACCAACATTTTAAAGATTCGCGGAGCTGACGATGACTGACCATGATCTCGCCGCGCGGTTGGCCACCGAGGCAGGTCGGCTGCTGCTCGGGGTTCGAGAAGAATTCGCCGACGCGGAAGCGGCTGACCGGAAAGCCGCGGGGGACAAGCGATCCCACGACTTCCTGATGGAAGCACTCGCCGCCGAACGACCCGGTGATGCGGTGTTGTCCGAAGAGGGCGCCGACGACCCGGTTCGTTTGCGCTCCGACCGCGTCTGGATCATCGATCCGCTGGACGGCACGCGGGAATTTTCCGAACTCGGACGCGACGACTGGGCAGTACATGTCGCGCTCTGGCAGGCCGGCGAGCTGGTCGCGGGCGCCGTGGCGCTACCAGCCCAGGGCATCACGCTGGCAACTCCCGACCTGGATTCGCCTCCGGCCGCGCCGGGCAAGCCGCGCATCGTGGTCTCGCGTACCCGTCCGCCCGCCATCGCCTTGAATGTGCGGGATGCGCTGGACGGAGTCCTGGTCGAAATGGGTTCTGCCGGAGCCAAGGTCGCCTCGATCGTCCAAGGGCTGTCCGATGTGTACGTGCATGCCGGCGGCCAGTTCGAATGGGACTCCGCCGCCCCAGTGGCGGTGGCCCGTGCCGCCGGGTTGCACACCTCTCGCATCGACGGGTCCGCACTGGCGTACAACCAGGCCGACCCGAAGTTGCCGGATCTCGTGGTCTGCCGGCCCGAACTGGTGGAAGCCGTACTGGCGGTTACCCGCTGACGTCACCGCCCGCTCGGGCGGTGGGCAATTCGGTGGCCAACACCTACCGCGGGATCAGCATCTGGGGCCGTACTCCAGAGGGACAAACGATCATCGACAAATTCGCCCAATCCAAGGTCGGCGCCGCGTCGCTGTTGCGCGAGGAGGACGTCTTTCCCGCACTTGCCGGTGCGGGCATTCCAGACCGCTGACCTTCGCTCAGAGCCAGGCCTGCTGCCACGACTGGATGCGGTCGGCCAGTTCGGGGCCGCGGTCCTCTTGAATGAAGTGGCTGGCGTTGATGCGTGCGTGTGGCTGGCCGGCGGCGCCGGGAATGTGCTTGATCAGAGCGCGGTCCGCCCGCCCGAGGATGGGATCGCGGGCGCCGAAGATGGCAAGGAATGGCTTTTCCCAGCGGCCGAGGGCATCCCACGCTTTTCGGTTGGCCGGAATCGCGGGGTCGGCGGGCGAGGTGGGCACCAACTGGGGGAACGCCCGAGCCCCGGCTTGAAACGTCTTGTCCGGAAAGGGGGCGTCGTACCCGGCCCGGACCTTCGACGGCACCCGACGGACGGTCCCGGCGCTGACGATGCGGCCCGCGGGCAGAACGGGGGAGTAGTGAGCGAAGGCACGCCAGGCGTAGAACGCGGGCGGAGTGCGCCGTTGTGCCGTGGGCAGGAAACCGTTGGCCACCACCAGCCGCCCGACGCGGTCCGACTGCTCGGCGGCGACGCGCAGCCCGATCAGCGATCCCCAGTCCTGCACGAACAGCGTGACGTCCCTGAGGTTGAGATGCTCGAACCACGAGATCACCCACTCCACGTGGCGCTGGTAGGTGTAATCCTCGATCCGGCTGGGCTTGTCCGAACGGCCGAAACCGATCAGGTCGGGCGCGAGCACGCGGTTCCCCGCGTCGGTCAAAGGCGGGATCATCGTCCGGTACAGATAGCTCCACGTGGGCTCGCCGTGCAGCAGGACGATCGGTGGCCCTTCGATCGTGCCCTCGTCGAGGTAGTGCATGCGAAGCGGCCGGGTGTCGCTTGCGGTTACGTCAAGGTAATGCCCGACGAACGGGTAGTCCTCCAAGTTTTCGAATCGGTAGTCCGGGGTTCGCAGCACATGCATATCAGCTCCTCCGGTGAACCGGCACCTCTGTAAGCCTCTCGCGCCGACGCGACTTCGTCTAGTAGCACTTTCATTGAGCCGGGCACCAACCCCTATTAGACTGGCTTGTTCATGGCAATTCGGCGCGCGGTTCTACTCATAGCCGATATCGGCGGGTACACGCATTACATGCAGTGGAACCGGACGCACCTTGCCCATGCCCAGCTGACGGTTGCCGGCCTGTTGGAGTCGGTGATCAATGCGGGCAAGGGTTTGAAGCTGGCCAAACTCGAGGGTGACGCCGCCTTCTTCTGGGCTCCGGACAGCCACGCCAAAGTGGTGGTATGCGAGCGCCTGTCACGGATGCGCGCGTCGTTTCTCGAGCGGCGCGAGCAGATGAAAAACGACATCGCCTGCGAGTGCGCGAGTTGCGAACAGCTGGAGAAGTTGTCGCTCAAGTTCGTCGTGCACGTGGGCGAGGTGGCGGATCAGAAGGTGAAGCGCCACGTCGAACTGGCCGGTTTTGACGTCATTTTGGTGCACCGGATGCTGAAAAACACGGTGCCGGTTGCCGAGTACGTACTGATGACCGATCCCGTCGCGGAATGCCTCGACGAGTCGATGCGCGAGCTGTGCATGCCATTGGTGCACGTCTTCGATGGAATCGGAGAAACGTCGACGCACTACATCGACCTTGCGGCGATGAAGGTTCCCGTCGCGGCGCCGCGGCGCAGCTTTTTCCGCCGCCTCGGCGCGACGACGAGGTTCGAGTTCGACACCCTGCCCTTCACGCTCGGCATGAAGGAGCCTGCCCAAGGCTTCCGCAACTTGGGCCGGGGCGCCGAGGAGATCTCCGCGTAGCCGCCAAACGCCTGCGCCCGGCGCCGGTGGACTAGCGGGCGTCGGCCAGGGCCCTGCCCATGCGCGACACCGCCTCGGTGAGAATCGCTCGCGAGGTGGCGAAGTTCAAGCGCACATGTCCGGTTCCGCCGGTTCCGAACACGTGGCCAGAGCTCAGCGCCACCCGCGCGTGATCGAGAAACCAACGGGCCGGCCCGGCAAGGTCGGCAACCACCGCAAGCCCATCGACGACTTCTTCGTCGAACCCGAGCTCCCGGCAATCGAGCCAGGCCAGGTAAGTTCCTTGTGGCCATTGATATTTCACGCCGGGCAGGTGCTTGGCGATCAACTCACCCAGCAGCGTCCGGTTCTCATCCAGGCCCCGCAGGGTCGCGTCGAGCCAGTCGCTGCCGCTCCGAAACGCCTCGGCGTGGGCGATGACGCCGAGGTGGCTGGGCCCGTGACCGACCTCCTCCGGCATCCGGTGCAGGTCGGCGGCGGCCTCCGGTCCGGCGATGGCCAGCGCCGCCTTCAGGCCGGACAGATTCCAGGCCTTCGAGGCCGAGGTCAAGGCGAAGGCGTTCTCGGCCCCCGGCACGGTGAGGAAGGGGGTGAAGCGCGATCCCGACAGGATGACGGGGGCGTGAATCTCGTCGGACAAGACCCGCACGCCGAATCGCCGGGCGAGCTCGGCGACCGCACGGAGTTCGTCGGTGGTGTGGACCGATCCGGTCGGGTTATGCGGATTGCACAACAGATAGGCGACCTTGGTGTCCTTTCCGGCTCCCGCTCGAGCCCGAACGAAGGCATTTTCCAAGGCGTTCAGGTCAATTCGCCCGTCGGCCAGCGGTGCCTCGATGACGCGGCGGCCGTCGTGTGACACGAATGCGTAGAACGGCGCGTAGACCGGCGGGTTGACGATGACGGCATCACCACGATCAGTGACCAGACGCAACACCTCGACGACACCGAGCATGACGTCGGGAACCAGCGCGGTGCGGTTCACTTCGAGGTCATGCCATTGCCAATGCCGCGCCGCGAATTGGCTGACGGCCTCCGCCAGCGCGTGTCCACAGGGATACCCGGTATCGCCGTGGTCGATGGCCTTCCGCAGCGCTTCGGCCACCGTCGGCGCCAGGTTGACGTCCATCTCGGCGACCCACAGCGGCAGGACGTCGGCGGGGTGCGCGCCCCATTTCATGCTGGTGCGGGCCCGGAGTTGCTGCAGCGTCAGTTCCTCGAGCGGATTAACCGTCACGCCCGCAGAGTAACCGGCGCGACCTACCGCCGGACAAACGCTTTTTGCGGGATGGTCAACGGAAGGTCTACCGAACTCAGCAATCCCGGCTGGGCGGCAACGACATACGGCACCGCGTTGACGACGCGCATCGCGGTGGCGACCATGGCGCCTGCCCCGGAGGTCATCCCGCCGATGCCGGCCTCGGCGGGATACTTCAGCGTCGCCGCCAGGGTGCAGTCGATGTCCGGATCGCCGGAAATCACAACGCGGTAGGACAGATCGCCGATCCCGGTGGGCCAGTCGGGGGCGACGTCGTGCGCGAGCCGGGTGACGTGCTCGATGACGATGGCTTCCCGACCGTCCACCACCCCGATCGCCTGCATCCGCAGCGCGCCGCAGGTTCCGGCCTCGACGGTGCCCATCGCCACCTCCAGCGTCCGGTTGGTGACGGCGCGATCGAATCCCTCGCGGACTTCCTGGACTTCGACCCCCAACGCGTCGGCGATCAACCGGATCTGCCCCTGCCATTCGCCCGCGATGGCACCGGGGAAGCCGATCCAGGGCTGGTAGTCGAGCGGACGGCCGAAGCCCAGCGCGTCGCTCATGATGTCGGGAACCCCGTAGTCGTCGTACAGGCCGATCTCGAAGGAGTGGATCTTGTCGATCGACGACGACTGGGTGCACAGCACCAGCGGCAGATAGTCGGCGGCGAAGCCCGGCTCTATCCCCGAGGCGTACAGCGACACCTGGCCCTGCTCGGCCGCGGCGACTAGCTGGTCACGCCACTCCGCGGGCTCGTAGGCGTGTGGGTTGACCAATCGCGTGGTGCTGGTGGTTACGACGTTGATCCCGGCTTCGAGCAGCTTGACGTAATCCGGGATGGCCAGCGCGTCCCGTTCCGGACCGCTGGCCGCATAGATGACGCAGTCGGGTTTGAGCGCGATCAGCGCGTCGGCGTCGTTGGTGGCTGTCAGGCCGATCGGTTCACCGCCGGCCAGTTCGCCCGCGTCCCTGCCGACCTTCTCCTCGGAGTGCACCCACACGCCGACCAGGTCCAGATTGGGGCGCCGCGAAATAGCGCGGATGGCGATCGAGCCGATGCCACCCGTCGCCCACACCACCACCCGATTAGCCGTCATCTTGTTCCTCCTCAGGTGCGTGGGCGCCGCGCAACACGACGAAAGCCGAGGCGGCAGTTGTGTTTACGTTAACGTGTGTGGCCGCTACCACCCCGCGTTCGACTTGGAAACTACCGCCGCGAATGAGTGAGGTCAAGGTTTTAAGAAAGCGGGCACTATCCTAACGAACAAATTTTAGGTTAGGGTGCAGCTGTGGGGGCCGATCAGTGTTTTGCCCGCCTCTGAGCGACAATCTGGGACCGCGTCTGTCGCTCAGAGGCGAGCAATTCGCCCTATCCCGGCGGCCGCTGATGTTCATGCTCAGGTGCGCGCCCCGAGCATCGAAGGAGATCGCGACATCCACTGCGAGATGACACTCGGGGCGGGGCAGGGTCACGCCGCCGGACATGCTGCGATGGCGTCGATGGCTATGCGCGTGGTCAATGCGATCCCGTACGCCGCCCACGCGCCCCCGGGCCTGCTGAGCTCGCTTGACCTCCCGACGACTCTGCCCCTTTACGTCTTCGACTGAACGTGTAACGTACGTCGCAAAGATTAGGCCAGCTAGGAGTCAGCCGTGTACACCCTGCGCTTCGACATGCGCGACCCCGAATGGGCGGCACCCCCAGCCGATCTGTACGCGGCGGCGCCCGAAATGTCTTGCTGGGCCGAGGGACACGGCGGCCTGGCCGCCGTCCTCTGTGAACACCACGGGTCCGAGGACGGCTACTTGCCGTCACCGTTTCTGCTCGCATCGGCGGTGGCCGCGCGGACCGAGCGGCTGGCGCTGAGCCTGATCCTGATTCTCCCGTTCTACGAAACCGTTCGTCTCGCCGAGGACATGGCGGTGCTCGACATCATCAGCAACGGGCGCGCTTCCTACATCCTGGCCCTGGGCTACCGGCCCGAGGAGTTCGAGCACTTCGGCCTGTCCATCAAGAAGCGTGGCCGCCTCTGCGACGAGAAACTCGCGCTGCTACGGCGGCTGCTCGCGGGCGAAACGGTCGTCGAAGACGGGCGTCGGATCACCGTGACACCGCGCCCGCTGACTCCCGGCGGCCCGGGACTGATGTGGGGTGGGGGAACGGTCGCGGCGGCCCGTCGGGCCGGCAGGTACGGCTTGGGGATGCTGGGCAACGCCAATGCACCCGGCATGCAGGAGGCTTACGAGGAGGGGTGCCGCGAGCACGGGCACACGCCCGGCCCGACGATGTTTCCCGACCGCAACACCCCCTCCGTCGTGTTCGTCGCCGACGATGTCGATCAGGCGTGGAAGGAGATCGGCGAGCATCTGCTGCACGACGTGCGCAGCTATGCAGCGTGGAACCCCGGGGACGAGACGACGGCCGGCTTCAGTCACGTCAATACTGTCGATGAATTGCGTGAGACGGGGGCGTCGCACGTGATTATCTCTGTGCCCGAAGCGATCTCACGCGTCAAAGCCGGACAGGTGCTCAACCTGTCGCCGCTGTGCGGGGGTCTGCCACCGGACATCGCGTGGCCCTACCTCAAGCGGGTGGGCGAGGTTGTGCTGCCCGAGGCCCTCGGCTGACCGCTACTCCTCTCGAGTTTTGCAGGCCGCAAGCCTACTTCGGCTGGTTTGGTACGCCCGGGAACAGTTCGCCCGCCGGCTCGGTGGTCACCCAGCCGCCCAGCTTCGTGGCAAGGTGGGGCGCGAAAACCGCGCCGTAGAGGACGTTTCCGACGACGATCACGGCGATGACGGACAGGATCGACGAGCCGACCCGGCTCTTCGACCTGCTGTCGGCCCACATCTCGATGACATTGCGTCCTCGCGCGTCGGTGCGGCCCAGCAGGTAGGTGAAGAGCATCATCTGGATGGCCATCGCGAGCGAGTCGTAGAGCGGGTACTGGTGCAGGGTGCCCTCGCGGATCGCCAGCCCGGGAATCACCCTTCCGTAGTAGAACACTCCGAGCTTGGCGCCCAGGAATCCGTTGAAGAACAGCGCCCAGCAGAAGCCGACGATGAGGCCGACCACCAAAAGCGTTTGGGGCCTGCGCCAATTGAAGCGTGTGCTCAGCCATCGGCCGAGCGCCGTGCCGGTCACGGCCGGCAGCACAAAGTAGGAGATGTAGCCGACGGGCACGAACAAGGGCAACCCGCCCCACGTCATATTCAGCGGCCACCACGACGGCATGCGGGGGATGGCGGTAGGGAACTGGGCGTACATCGCCCAGTCGTAGGGCGCCTCGATCCAGGAGAAGGAGATTGCCGAGATGCAGAGCAGCAGGAGCGGGTGCAGGCGGCGGTGGCGAACGCTCAGGTACACCCCGAGGACGGTGAACCCGATGCCGCCGATCAGTGCGAAGTCACTGGCGGCCTGCATCACCGGTGTCATCTGCGAGCTCACTGGCCTTCTCCCCGGCCCCGCCGGGCTTGCGGGTCAAAGCGCAGGACCAGACCGAATATCAGCACGATCAGGCCGAACAGCGTGCCGAGCATGATGACAGCGCCCATGGTGTCACCCTTTCGATGATGCGCCCTTTAAGGTAGTGGATACTATCCTATGTAGATAGCGGATACTATCCCCACAGCGGTTTCGACAGGAGTGGACTTCGGTGCCCCAGCGAGCAACTAAGCAGCCACCACCGGCCACGGTCGCGCGTCGGCCCCGTGGGGAGCCCCGCCGGTTGCTGCTCGACGCGGCTCGGGCCCTGTTCGCCGGCCAGGACTATCGCAGCACCACGACGCGCGAAATCGCGCAGGCCGCCGGCGTGACCGAACACCTGCTGTTTCGCAACTTCGGTTCGAAGGCCGCGCTGTTCCGCGAGGCGCTGGTAGTGCCGTTCGTCAGCTTCGTCGACGAATTCGGCAGGACCTGGCAGTCGGTGGTCCCCGAGGAGACCGACGAGCAGGAGCTGGCCCGGCTCTTCGTCTCGCAGCTCTACGACGTGTTCGTCGAACACCAAGGTCTGCTGCTGACCCTGATGGCGGCCGAGAGCCTCAGCGAGGAGGAAAAGGCCGACGCCGGCATCGACGAGATCCGCCGGGCGGTAACGGTGCTGGGCCAAATCAGCGCGGAAGGCATGCAATTGCGGGGGTTGCGGTCGGATCATCCGGACTTACCGGCGCACTCGACGGTCTCGATGATCGCGGGAATGGCCGCTCTGCGTTCGACCTACTTCGGGAACGAACCGCCGCCGCGGGAGGTGATTGTTGAGGAACTCGTTCAAGCGCTCTTGCACGGCTTCTTGCACCGCAACGACTGAGTTAGGGATTCGACGATGACAAGCCCCAGCGCCATTGAGTTGTACTACGACCCATTCGACGTCGAGATCGACTCGGACCCGTATCCGGTGTGGAAGCGGATGCGCGAAGAAGCGCCGCTGTATTACAACGAGAAGTACAACTTCTACGCGCTGAGTCGATACGACGACGTGGTGCGCGAACTGCCGAACTGGGAGACCTACCGCTCCGGCCGGGGAACGACCGCCGACATCTTGTTCGCGAATATCGAAGTGCCCCCGGGCATTCTGTTGTTCGAGGATCCTCCGCTGCACGATCTGCACCGCAAACTGCTGTCCCGGGTCTTCACGCCTCGGCGCATGCTCGCCGTGGAGGATCTGGTGCGCGGGTTCTGTGTCGGCGAGCTTGACCCGCTGATCGGCGGGAGTGGTTTCGATTTCATCGCGGACCTGGGCGCGATGATGCCGATGCGGACCATCGGGTACCTCCTGGGCATTCCCGAGGCTGACCAAGAGAAGATCCGCGACCGCAGCGTCGCCAACATCGGGCTGTCCAAGGACAGCGACCCTGCCGCGGTCGATGCGAACGTCTTCGCGAATTCCATTGCCCTGTTTGCCGAATACATCGAGTGGCGGGCCAGCCATCCATCCGACGACCTCATGACCGAACTGTTGCGGGCCGAGATCGATGAGCCGGACGGCACGCGGCGTCCCTTGTCGCGGACCGAGGTGCTGGCTTACACCGCGATGATCGCCGGTGCCGGAAACGAGACCACCGCTCGCCTCATCGGTTTCATGGGCCAACTGCTGTCGGATCATCCGGATCAACGCCGCGAACTCGTCGCGGACCCGTCGCTGATTCCCGGCGCGATCGAGGAGACGCTGCGCTACGAGCCCCCATCTCCGGTGCAGGCCCGCTACGTCGCGCGGGATGCCGAGCACTATGGTCGCAGGGTTCCCGAGGGATCGTTCATGCTATTGCTGAACGCCTCGGCCAACCGCGACGAGAGCCACTTCCCGGATGCGGACCGTTACGACATCCACCGTCGCGGAAGCCATCTGAGCTTCGGGCAGGGCTTGCATTTCTGCCTCGGCTCGGCGCTGGCACGACTCGAAGCGCGGGTGGCCTTCGAAGAGGTGTTGAAGCGCTGGCCGGACTGGGAGGTCGACTATGCGAACGCGCAGCGGGCGCATACCGCGAGCGTGCGTGGGTGGGCACGCCTGCCCGTCATCGTGGGGTAGCGCCTCCCGCTAGGCCGATTTGCCGGGTTCAGGCCGGCCCTTTTGGCCGAGCGTGAAGTTAGTTTCACGTTCGGCGCCGAGCGTGAAGTTAGTTTCACGCTCGGCACGGCTAGGTGTCGCTTTGGTCCACCAAGACCGCGCCGTCGGGTTGGTTCCCCAACGTCTGCAACGCAATGTCCTCACCCTGGGCCGTGAGGCGCACGATCTGGGCCAGTTGACCGGGGGCGTCGCACTGCAGATAGTGGTCGGCGCTGGGCAGCACCCAGTAGCGGTTGCGACCGGGCTTGTTTCTCAGATACGTCGGCCAGACGTGGTTGGGGACTCGCAACGGCGCCACGTTGTCGTGGACGCCCCACACCATCGTCGTGTTGACCGCGCTCGCGGAAAGCGCTTCCAGCCAACCGGTTTCGTCGGCGGCGCGCTCGTGGAGATATTGAATGGTGTCGGGCAGCACGCGGATTCCGTCGTTGTGCGCGAAGCACCTGGCCAACGCGGCGATCTCCGGGTCTTCCAGTGTGCGTCGCGGCATGAACGTGCTCGCTCCCATGCCCGCCGCCAGCATCTCCGGCGTCGTGGCCGCCGCGGTGGCCCGCGCGGTTGCGGGGTCGAGCAGCGCGGTCTGAAAGGCGGTGAGATTGGACAGCGGCAGGTAGATGTTGGCGTTGGTCAGGATCAGGTCGGCGGGTGGGGCCGGTGGATCTTGTGCGGCAAGCATGTCCACCGCGATCATGCCGACGCTGCTGCCGCGGTCGTGGGTGAGCATCCGGTATTCGGTGAGTTCCCACACCTGAGTGATCGCGTAGACCAGCAGGCGCGCGTCGTCGTAGAGCGAGTACACGTAGGGCTCGGGTGGTTTGTCGGAGAGTCCGTAGCCGGGGAAGTCCAGTAGGTAGATGTCGAAGTCCGCGCTCAGTTCCCCTGCTAGCGCGAAATAGTCGATGCTGCTGGTCGGAAAGCCGTGCACCAAGACCAACGCGGGCGCACCGGGAGTGCCGCACCGGCGACTGAACAGCGCGACCTCTTGGCCGTCGTTAGCGGCGGTTGTCGAGCGCCAACGAAGCTCGGTGCCGCCGTCTTGCCACTGCGCAAAGATGTCCAAGCTGTCAGCATCGCAGAGGGGGCCGCGCCGGACAATACGTTCCTACGGGCACGTCACATGGATTCCAAAAGTGACGTCCCGCAAGCCACTTTGGCCGGGGGTGGTCGCTTGGCCAGTCCCGGTGACCGTGTAGCCTTTGCCGACCTTGGTTGCCTGGACCTGAGTGGGTGATCTGGTTCCTTGGTAAGGCAATTGGTACTGGCCGTTGTCCAGCTTGAGCGAAATGCCGAAGGCGTCGACGCTGGGTGGCTGCTCATCGGAGATGGCCAACGAGACCGACGCGTTGTCGTCGTGCACGCTGATTCGGGTGGTGAGGTCACCGGATTCCGGTGGCGACGCGCTGGGCTGCGCCGCCGATCGGCTGCAGTCCACCGCGGCGATGATCGTGTGCCTGTTCCCATCGATCATGACGGTCGTGCTTGCCAGCGGCGGACCTGAACTCGGGGCCGCGGCCTGGTGATTCCCCTTGCTAGAACAGGCCGGCAGGCCGACCCCCAATGCCACCAGGCCGAGTGCGGCAGCCGCGCGAACGGTCCGCCGCCGGCGGCGGCGATTGCCGGGATTGGTCATGGCACTCCCTTGGACTAGGACGTCACGAGGACTATAAAACCCGTTCGTTTCCCTCGCCCGACTAAAACCGGAGCACGGGAAAAACTTCACCGCTGGCGTCCTGATTCGATAGATGCTTATATAGATGAATGTCGAAGCTGACGGAGTGTTGCCCGGCCTTGGGGGCGGCCGCCTTGGCCGAGTCGCAGGCCGCGGAGCTGGCGGCGATGTTCAAAGCGCTGAGCGATCCGGTGCGGCTGCGCTTGTTGAGTCTGGTCGCCAGCCATCCCGGTGGCCAGGCCTGCGTCTGCGAGATCTCCCAGACATTCGACGTCTCACAGCCGACGATCTCCCACCACCTCAAAACGCTCCGATCGGCGGGGCTGTTGGACTGCGAACGGCGCGGCACGTGGGTGTACTACTGGGTGGTTCCGGCTGCGTTGCAACGACTTTCGTCGGTGTTGAGCGTCGACGCACGGGTGGCCGCGGAATGCGGGTCGTGAGCCCGACCGACGCGGCAGTCGGCGGCCGGCTGTCGACGTTGGATCGGTTCCTGCCGGCATGGATCGGGATCGCCATGGTCGCCGGGCTGTTGCTCGGCCGGCTGGTCCCCGGTCTGGGACGGGCGGTGAGCGCCGTCGAGGTCGACGGTATCTCGTTGCCCATCGCGGTGGGCTTGCTGGTGATGATGTACCCGGTGCTGGCAAAAGTGCGCTACGACAAGCTCGACAGCGTCACTGGCGACCGTAGGCTCATGGCGGCCTCGGTGGTGCTGAACTGGCTGATCGGGCCCGCTGTGATGTTCGCCCTGGCCTGGCTGATGCTGCCCGATCTGCCGGAATACCGCACCGGGCTGATCATCGTGGGGTTGGCGCGCTGCATCGCCATGGTCATCATATGGAACGACCTCGCGTGCGGCGACCGCGAAGCCGCCGCCGTCCTGGTCGCGCTGAACTCCATCTTCCAGGTCGTCATGTTCGCCGCACTGGGCTGGTTCTATCTATCGGTGCTGCCGGGTTGGCTGGGGCTGAGCACGACCGGCATCGACGTATCCGCCTGGCAGATAGCCAAGTCCGTGCTCATCTTCCTGGGCATTCCGCTGCTGGCCGGATACCTGTCGCGTCGTCTCGGTGAACGCGCCAACGGCCGCGACTGGTATGAGAGCCGTTTCCTGCCCCGGATCGGGCCGTGGGCTCTCTACGGGTTGCTGTTCACCATCGTCGTCCTCTTCGCGCTGCAAGGACACCAAATCACCTCCCGGCCCGGGGATGTCGCGCGGATCGCGCTGCCGCTGCTGGCATATTTCGCGATCATGTGGGCAGGCGGCTACGCGCTGGGAATCCTGTTGCGAGTGGGATACGCCCGCACCACCACGCTGGCATTCACCGCCGCCGGCAACAACTTTGAACTCGCGATCGCGGTGGCGATCGCGACCTACGGCGCCGCCTCGGGCCAGGCCCTGGCCGGTGTGGTCGGACCGCTCATCGAAGTGCCGATCTTGGTCGCACTGGTCTACGTTTCGCTGGCCCTGCGCCCGCGGCTTTTTAAAGAGACTGGCGTACAGAATTCCTCGGCCGTCGCCGACCGGCCCAGCGTCCTATTCGTCTGCGTGCACAACGCCGGCCGCTCGCAAATAGCCGCTGGCTTGCTGAAACATTTGGCCGGTGACCGCATCGAAGTTCGCTCCGCCGGAACCGAGCCCGCCGATCAGCTGAATCCGGCCGCGGTGGCGGTGATGGCCGAATGGGGGATTGACATCACCGACGTCCCGAAAGTTCTCACCGCCGACGCGGTGCAGCGCAGTGACGTGGTGATCACGATGGGTTGCGGCGATACCTGCCCGTATTTCCCGGGCGTCTCGTACCGCGATTGGCGACTACGCGATCCCGCCGGTCAGCAGGTTCAGACGGTACGGGCCATCCGCGAGGACATCGCCGAGCATGTCCGAGCCCTCATTGACGAATTGCTCGGTACGACGATGACGATCAAGACACCGCTCGCGAAAGGACGGTAACCATGTCGCGTGTCCAACTCGCCCTCAACGTCGACAATCTCGACGAGGCAATCGCGTTCTACACAAAGCTGTTCGGCGCAGAACCCGCCAAGGTCAAACCCGGCTATGCCAACTTCGCCGTCGCTGATCCGCCGCTGAAATTGGTGCTGCTGGAGAACCCCGGCCACGGCGGCAGCCTCAACCACCTCGGCGTCGAGGTCGGCTCCAGCGACGCCGTGCATAGCGAAAGCCAGCGGCTCACCGGGTCCGGTCTGTTGACCGACGACGAGATCGACACGACGTGTTGTTTCGCCACTCAGGACAAAGTGTGGGTGAGCGGTCCGGGCGGTGAACGTTGGGAAATCTACACGGTGAAGGCCGATTCCCAGACGTTCGGACCCGCTGAGCCCACCTGCTGCGCCACCTAGGCTGCGGTCAAAGTCTAGGGCCAGGCTTCCCAGCTGATCATGCTGCGCAGCGGGCCGGCGAATACCGGGCGCACCGCCGTTGAACGCCAACGCTCTTCGATGAGGGGAGCCAGCGCACCGGTGGTGCTCAGCGGATCCTGGTCGAGGTAGACGACGGTGATGTACTGGTGATCGGTCCGCCAGCCGCGGGGTAGGTGGCTCCACCCGGCGCTGGAACCGAAGGTCCACGCGCCGGCCGTGCCCGGTGTCGCGAGCAAGGCAGGGTAGTGCTCGGCATATAGCCATTGCAGCCAGTCGTCCGGCCGGCCCCGGGTTGGTTCCTCGACGATGAGCACGATCCCGCGGTGCGGCCGAAACGGCACCACCTCGGACGAGACCAGGGTGTGTGGCGAGGATCGCCACTGCAGCAGGCGCAGGCCGGCCACTTGCAGCGACGGTCGAACGACCGGGAAGCGACCGTTGTCGCGCAACGCGCGGCCAAGGGTGACGAAGTCGTCGAAGGACTTCTCGACGGGCTCGCCGACCAGGTAGTGCACCGCGTTGCCGATGTCACCCAGTGGACCATCGGCCGCCAGGCGGTGGTCGGGATAATCACCGTCAGCGATCCAGCGCAACCCGTGCACGATGCCGGGCAGCTGGTATTGCTCGGGCATGTGATCCAGCAGGTGCCAGCGCAGGTAACTGCCGTCGTCGTCATCGGGCGCCGCGGCGGTGAGGCTGAATATGCCTGCCCTGACGCGTATCACGCACGACCGCCGGACGTCGCGGCGGGCGACAGCTTGGCGGGTCCGCTCATCCCTGCATGTACCCCCCGGCATCGACGGGAATCGATTGTCCCGTGATGGTACGGCTTTCGTCGCTGGCGAGGAACAACGCCAGATTCGCGATGTCCTCCGGCGAGGAGATATCTTGCAGAGCAACGCCTTTGAGCTGCCTGGCGCGAACCGTTTCGGCGTCGACGCCTTGCTCGTCCGCGGTGCGTTGGACCCATTTGCGCCACAGCTCGGTGTCGATGGCCCCGGGCACGATGCAATTGCATCGAATGCCGTGCGGGCCGACCTCGAGGGCGACGGCCTTGGTGAACGCGCGCAGTGACGCCTTGGCGGTGACGTAGTGCGTTTTGCGGACCATGCCCGCGTAGCTGACCGTGGAGGAGAAATTGAGGATGACGCCGCGGCGGCGCTGCAGCATCGACTGGTTGAGCACCTCGCGGGTGCACAGCATCGCGGCGGTGACGTCGATGGCGATGGTGGCGTTCCAGTTGTCCAGCGTCTGTTCCCAGATCCAGCGGTCCTGTCCGGGCGCGGCGGCGTTGTTGCACAAGATGTCGACGTGACCGAACTCGTCGACCGCCCGCCCCACCATGGCCGCGACGTCGTTCTCATCGGTCACATCGGCGCGCATCGCGATCGCGCCGGGACCGGCCGCGCGCGCGGCGGCGTCGACCAAGTCCGCACGCCGTGCGGCCAGCAACACCTTGGCGCCTTCACCGACGAACACCGAGCCGAGTACGGGTCCCAGGCCGGTGCTGGCACCGGTGATGATCGCGACCTTACCGTCGAGCCGGCCGGTCATAACGCAGTCAAGTTGCGGGTCTGCGGCGTGTTGCGTGGAACTAGTGTCATTTTCGGCTCCCGAGACCAGACTCCTGTGTGCGGCCGCGCTCCCGGCTTTCGCTGCAACGCCGCTGAGACTAGCCGCTGGCCAGACAAACAGGGCCGGAATCAGCAAAGCCGCGTTTGCCCTTCCGGGTCATCCTCGTCGTGGCGTTTACTGTGTCGGTGGGTGGTGGTGCGGGTCGCGGCGAACGGCGCACGCTGGTGTTGTCCGCCTTTCCGGGTGAAGCCGACGCGGTGCTGTCCCACACTACGCTCGATCCCGATCCGCTGGTCGTCGCTGGCCGTCGGCACTTTTACCTTGGCTCGATGAGCGGCAAGAAGGTGATCGTTGCCATGACCGGCATCGGACTGACGAACGCCACCGACACCACCGAGACCGCTTTCGTGCACTTCGCTGGTGGGTCCGCCATTACCATTGGTGCAGTGGTCTTTTCGGGTGTGGCCGGCGGGGGAGGCCGCACCAGCATCGCGGATGTGGCGGTACCGGCGCGGTGGACCTTAGACGGCGGCACCACCTTTCGCTCAGTCGATCCCGGGATGCTGGCCACGGCCCAGAAGCTCTCCGTCGCATTGGACAGTGCTGCCGGACTCATAAAACTGCGGCACCGGCCGCAGATATTCGCCGGCGGCGACGGGTGCAGCTATGACAACAACAACGGCGTGGCATTACCGTGCATCCCGCACGGCGGCAGCGTTTTTGGCTGCCAACCCCGCAGCGTGCCCGGTCGTTCACTTCTGTATTCCGGCAACTTCTTCCGGGCCACGGGCCCCTGGCTGAGAAGCGCCCTGATCAGCAACCTCAATATCGTATCGACCTCAGACCCGGCCTTCGATGCGACGGATATGGAAACCGCGGCCGCGCAGGCCGTTGTCGATACGCATGGTGTCCCGTTCATCGGCATCCGGGGCATCACGGACGGACCCGGCGATCCACTTCACCTGCCGGGCTTTCCGTTTCAGTTCTTCTGCTACAAGCGGATCGCCGCGAAGAACGCCGCCCGGGTAACCGCGGCTTTCCTACAGGCATGGACCGGCCGCTGACCGCTACTCGGCACCGCGTTCCACCGGGTGGTTCGGATCCGAGCTCCATTCCGACCACGATCCTGGATACAACGCGACCTCCCGGCCCATCGCGGCGAGCGCGGCGATGGTGACCGTGGCGGTGACGCCCGAGCCGCAGTAGGCGCCCACCGCGTCGTGAGGCCCGATTGCCCGATCGGACAACAGTTGTGCCAGTGAGTCGTCGTCGAGGAAGGTGCCGTCGGCCGCCAGGACCGCGCCGGTGGGAAGATTCTTCGCGCCGGGAATGTGACCGGCGACGGGATCGAGAGGTTCGACGTCGCCGCGATAGCGTTCCGGCGCGCGCGCATCGAGCAGCGTCACAGTGTCTTCTGCGACGCGCTCGGCCGTCAGCGTGCGGCGGCTTCCCGCGTACAGATCGTCGTGCGACACAAGCGCATTCCCGGGCGTTGGATCGACCGGCCCGGTCTCGAGACGTTGTCCGGCTGATCGCCACGCGGCCAAACCGCCGTCCAGAATGCGTACGTTGTCCAGTCCGGCGGCGGTCAGCACCCACCACGCTCGTGCGGAACCGGCGCGATTCCAGTCGTCGTACACCACGACCAATGCGTCCTGCCGGATTCCCCACCTTCGCGCCGCGGTCTGCACGTCGCGTCCCGACGGCAGCGGATGACGGCCTTTGCCGGAGATCGTGTGATCGCTGAGGTCATCGTCGAGCGAGACGTACACGGCGCCCGGAATGTGCCCTTCGAGGTAGGCCGGCCGCCCATCGGGAGCGTCGATTCTCCATCGCACGTCCAGGATGGTCACCGGGTCGCCGGCTTGAATGATGTCCGCCAGCTCGGCGGCGGTGATCAAAACTTGATTGCGTGCTCCCACCGAATCCTCCTTGCCGGTCTGCAGCGAGCCTAACCGCCTGGTGAAAGCGTCTCTTTCCAACAAAGGGTGAAGTAGGGTGCTGATGAGCAGCAGAGCAAACAGGAGCCGTCGTGGGCGAAAAATATCGTGTGGCGCATGTGGGCACCGGCTATACGGGGTCAATTGCGCTGCGAAAAGTCCTTCGGTCACCGCATTTCGACCTCGTCGCGCACCTGGTGCATGGCCGTGAGAAGGTCGGCCGAGACTCGGGCGAGCTTGTGGGAGAAAGCGCGGTCGGCGTCGAGGCCGTCGGCAGTGTAGAGGATTTCCTCGCGGTCGACGCTGACTGCGTGACCTACTTCGCGACGGCCTCCGGTCGTGACAGCAACGAAGTCGTAGACCATCTGTGCGCGTTCCTGGCAAGCGGAAAGAATGTTGTCACGCCGTCGTTCTTCGCGCTGTTTCATCCACCGTCGCTCGAGGACTCAGCGCGTGAGCGGCTCGAAGATGCCTGCCGCCGAGGCAAGAGCTCATTGTTCGCTACCGGCATTGCGCCGGGCTTTACCAGTGACATCCTCGCGGTTCACGCGGCGAGCATGACCGATCGACCGACGAAAGTGGTTATCCAAGAACGTATTCCCTGCGGTGCCTATCGCGTCCCGGGGTTCTTCGCGATGCTGGGGTTTGGGCGCACACGTGAACAAGATGCTGAGCTCTTCCCTGCGGGGGCGATGATTGGCCATATCGCACCGCCATTGCGACTCGTTGCTCAGGGGCTCGGGTGGGCTGTGGACGATGTCCGTGAGTATCGCGATGTCGCCGTTGCAGAGCGTCGCTACAGCTTTGATGCCGGGGAGATTCCGGCCGGCACGATAGCCAGCGTGCGGATGCGATTCGAGGGCATCGTGAACGGCGAACCGCGCGTGCAATTCTCGTCGATCTGGTCGATGCCCGATGAACGGGTGGAAGATTGGCAGCCCGCCATCGCGGCGGGCAGCTCCGTTCGCCGATTGACTCGGATCACGATCGACGGTGAGCCGCCGGTACAGGTTGATTTCGCCCTCGATGGCGGGGACTTGCCGGGCTCGACGGCGACCGCTGCCCGCGTGCTGAACGCGATCCCTTTGGTCTGCGCGGCGAAACCCGGCATCCTCAGCGCGCTCGACGTCGTCGTCGGGGCGAACGTGTCCTCGGACTTCTGACCGCTACGCGGTATGTTCGGAATCGCCGCGCGGGTCGTTGAAACCCCGTCCGCCCAAGGACGCCAGCATGCCGGTCGCGGCCCGGTGCCAGGTGAAGTCCTCGGCGCGGCGTCGCGCAGAAATGCGGCGCTGCCTCTCGGGGCGACTGACGATGGCGCTGACCGCTTTTGCGATCGCGGCCGGGTCATTGTCGGCCGACGCGCCGCTGTCCGGGGTGATGATCTCGTTCAGCGCTGACGTGCGTGAGACCACAGCCGGGGTTCCGCACGCCAGCGATTCGAGCGCGGCTAGCCCGAAAGTTTCGTGTGGTCCTGGCGCCAGTGTCGCATCCGCCGATGCCAGGAGCTGCGCGACCGCGTTGCGGTCGGAGACGAAACCGGTGAAGTCGATCGGCAGTCGCGCGGCCTGTCGCTCCAGCCGGGACCGCAATGGTCCCTCGCCCACAACCACCAGCCGCGCGTCAACCCCGGCGTGGCAAAGCTCGCCCAGCGCGTCGATGCTGCGGTCGACGCGCTTTTCCACCGACAGGCGCCCGCAGTGGACCAGCAGCATCTGCGTCGGCGCGGCCCACCGCTCGCGTACCAGGTAGGAGTGGTGGCGCGGATGGAACGTCTGCAGGTCCACACCAAGCGGAACCGTGACGGTGTTCTCGGCACCGATCCGGTCGAATTCCTCGCGGGCGAATGCCGTGGTGCACACGACGGTGCCATAGTTCGCGGCGGTACGTGCGTTGGCCACGTCGGCGAACTTCCGTGCGGCCCTGCGCGGAAGCACCTGTCCGACAAGGCGGTCCAATCGCTCGTGGGAGATCATCACCGTCGTGGCGCCGTAGTCGCGGCCCCAACGCCCCAGCGATCGCAGGGTGAGGCGATCCGAGACCTCCAACGCGTCCGGTCGCAGCGCGGCCAGGTGCGCCTTGACCGGGCCCGGCATCACAGCACGATAGCCGCCGGTTAGGGGAATCAGGCGGGCCGGCAGGGTGATTCGCACGACGCCGGTGTACAGCTGGGCGCGCTCGGCGCGCTGGCCCGGAACGATCAGGAAGACTTCGTGCCCGGCTGCGCAATATTCCGCGCCCAGCCGGTCGATCGCGGTGCGGAGGCCGCCGGAGCGAGGGCCGTAGAAATTGGCGACCTGTACAACGCGCATAACGTGAGGACACGCGGTGCGCGTGTGCACCCATCAATGCTGAACCGACGCGTGCCTGAACTCTGTGTGAACTTCGCTTCCGCGAGCCGTTATTCGACCGTCTGCGGCCCGACCCAACGCTGTAGCGCCGCACGCAGGGCCGCTTCCTAAGCCGGGCCGAATGCGTCGGCTGCCCGGGCGACGTTCTGGCGGGCAATTTTGCGTTGAGTGTGCTTTGAGAGCTTTGAGTGTGCGTGCAGGGCGTTGATTGTGCCGCCACGGCGGCGACACGCCGCGTGCCGGCTGCCCAGGATTCACACTGAGCGCCCAGGATTCACACTCGCCGAGGGCGGCGGCGGACACGCCGTTGCGGGAGCGCCTACATTGCACACTCGACGTGAAGCCTGCGGCCCAGGCAGCGCGGCGGCGAGGGCGTAGGCCGCGCCGACGAATGCGGCGGCGCCGCGTGACTATCGAGCGCCCCAATCCCACCGGGGCGCCGTCATCAGGGTCTGGCCGCTGATTCGTGTTTCGCCCCAGTCCTTGTAGAGCTCGATCTCGACGGCGTGGCACTTACCGGCGTCCTCTATATCTGCCACCGGTGTCGTGTCAAGAAAGTCGAGCAGCGACTTGGAATGGGTGACCACCACGACTTGCGTTTTCGCGGCGGTGGTGCGGATCAGCGACGCGAGCGGGGCCACCAGGTCTGGGTGCAGCGATGTTTCCGGTTCGTTGAGCACCATCAGCGAAGGCGGTTGCGGGCTCAGCAGGGCGGCGGCCCACAGCAGGAAACGCAGTGTGCCATCCGATAATTCGGCGGATCGCAAAGCACGCAGCATGCCGCGCTGTCGCAGTTGGAGGTCGAACAATCCGTCATGGATGGCGACCGAGACGGTGGCGCCGTCGAATGCCTCGGCGACGGCGCGGTTGAGGTCGTCGAACCCCGACTCGAGGATGGTCTGAATCGCGGCCGCCAGGTCGCTGCCGTCGTCGGAGAGCACCGGGGTGCGGGTGCCCACCTGTGGGTGCCGCGCGGGCGCTCCCGCGTCGACTCGGAACCCGTCGTAGAACCGCCAGCCGCGCAGCCGTTCTCGCACCGCCGCGAGCTCGGGAAGCGCGTGCGGGTGGGCGTATTCGGCGAGGACGCTGTGATACGACGGGAGGGATCGGGACAGCTCGTCGAAACCGCTGCCGAAATCCGCGCTGGCCTCGGCGAAGACTCGGGACCGCCGCACCAGCGTCGTACTGGGCCGCAGCACGGGCCCGGCGAACAACACTTCCCGTTTGATCTCCGGATCGCGGGCGAACACCGACTTCCCGGCCGACTGCGGGATACCCAAATCCACTAGGTAGCCGAAATCGTCCGCGGCGAAACCTAATTCGAGCGACACCGGCCGGGTTCGCACCGTGCCCTCGGTCTTCCCGGAGCGTCGAGCGCCGGACGGCTGCTCGGGACCGGCCCACAGCACCGACTGCAGCCCGCCCTCGCCCGCCAACGAGCCGATCACCTCGCCGCGGCCGCAGTCGGCCAGCAGGCGCAGGGCGCGATAGAGCGAGGATTTGCCTGCGCCGTTGGCGCCGGTGACCACCGATAGACGACCCAGGGGCAGGATCACCTCGCGCAGCGAGCGATACCCGCGGATCGCGACGGTGTACAGCATGGGGCCGACTGTACGGTCGGCCACCGACGGCCCCTATTCGTCCTCGTCTTCGTCGGCAGCGGCGGCGAGCAGCTGCACTTCCTCGAGGTCCATCTCGTTCTGCAATTCGCGTAGCACGATGTCGTCGATCAGGTTCTGGTTGCGCAGCGAAGTGATTTCGCGGCGCTTGTGTTCGAGCACGCCCAGGCGTACCCGCCGGACTTTCTCGCGGCCCTTGAGGATGCGGATGTTCGGCGAACCGTCCTCGGTGGCCAGCACCAGCGCCGCCTTTTCCTCGTACTCCTTTTGCAGCCGGCGCCGCAGGTCGTCGCCGATGCCGACCTCGTCGGCGACGGTGGGCAGCGCCCCGAGGGCGGCTTGCGCCCCGCGACAGCGAGCGAGATGCAGTTCCTCGGCGTGGGTCGTGTCGTCGGGCATCTTCGCCCACCGCACCACGGCGGGCAGCGTGGTGCCCTGGACCAGGACGGTCACCAGGATGACGACGGTCACGATGAAGATCAGCATGCTGCGGTCGGGGAAAGGGGCGCCGCTCAGCGTTGTCATCGGCACGGCCACCGCCGCTGCGAGCGACACGGCCCCACGGAATCCCGCCCAGACGGTGACGAAGCGCTGGCGCCAATTGACCCGGCGCTCGCGTTGCACCTGGCGCCGGTCGATGAGCCGGATCAGCAGCGTGGTGATTTCGCCCCAGAAGATGCGCGACACGATCACCACGCCGGTGATCACCAGCGCCACGAACACGGCGTGCCGAACCCCGCCGTCGACGCCTACGATGCCGCGTAGCGCTCCCGGGATCTGGACGCCGACGAACACCCACAGCGAGCCGTTGAGCAGAAATGTCGCGATGTCCCAGAAGGCGAAGGCCTGCAGCCGGGAACGGGCCCGGATCACGAACGGGCTGGCGTAGGCGAGTACCAGCGCCGACACCATCACCGCGACGACTCCGCTGCAGTCCATCGATTGAGCCAGCAGGAAGGCCGCGAACGGCGTCACCAGGCTCAACGCCCCCTCCTCCTGGGGCGCGTCAATTCGCTTGCGCAGCATCGCCACCGCTCCACCGACCAGCAGACCGGCGGCGATCCCGCCGAGGTAGGAGACGATAAACCGAATGGTCACCTCGGGTGGGGTGATCGCCGACCCACCGATCGCGACGTTGACGCTGACGGCGAACAGCACCAGGGCGGTGCCGTCGTTGATGAGACTCTCGGCCTTCAGCACGGTCAGCGACCGGCGTGGCAGCTTCTTCGCGAGGCCCGCCACCGCGGCCGCGTCGGTGGGTGACAGCACCGCGCCCAGAACGCCGGCGGCGTGCGGATTCATGCCCAGCGCCCGCGCCGTCCACGACACCGCCACCGCGGTGGCGATCACCAGGACGACACTGAGGAACACGATGATGCGTGCGTTGGCCCGGATCTCGCGGAAGCTGGTGTTGAGGCCCTCCCAGTAAAGGATCGCCGGAAGAAACAGCAGCAGCACGACCTCGCCATTGACCTTGATGTGCGCGAAATGGGGGATCAGCCCCAACAGGACGCCCAAGAAGATGAGCAACACCGGGGGGCCCACGCGATAGCGCCGGCCGATGACCGTCCCGACGATGACGGTGGAGACCAGGGCAACGATCAGTTCGAGGCCAAACACCAGCCCATCCTGCCGGACCCGTCCGGTCCGCGCGGCCCGGGGTTTGGCCGGTCAGGGGTTCAGCTCATGTGCTTGTCGAACCACTCGATCGGAAGCTCGGGATGCACACCGAAGAAGTTGTAGCCGTCGAAGCGCCGGCCTGGGCGCCGCGGGCCTCGTCGCCTATCTTCGGTCTGGATCGGACCTACTAGGCTCCGGGGCGGGAATCGAAGGGGGATCTGGTGAAGGTCAGGCTGCTGGTAACAGTCGCCATGCTGATGTTGTCGACGGTCGTGGGCTGCCACTTTGCGTCTAGGAACCCGCCGTCGACCAAAACGCTCCAGATCCCCATGAACGATGTGCTGACGCAGAGTGAGATCAAGCAAAACATCACCCTCTCCGTCGGCAACACCCTGGTCGTGCAGCTGGGCTCGAACTACACCACTCCCTACCGGTGGAACCCTGACACCAAAATCGGCGATTCGTCGGTCATCAAGCAGCTCAGTCACGAGTTCGTCCAGCCGACCTCCGACGCGCTCGGGGCGCCGGGCAACGAAGAGTGGACGTTCAGCGCCCTGAGACCGGGGTCCACCACCGTCAGCACGGCATACACCAGCTTCGTGGGCAAGGACGCCAAACCGGCGTGCACCTACACGCTGACCGTGACGGTGCAATAACCCTGCGGGACGCCAGTCGCGGGGCTACGGTTCGGACGTGTTCGGATTGCTACGCAACCTGTCCCAGATCGGCCAGTTGCCAGCACCGCTGCGTGAGCAACTCGAAGCCGAGGGGATCATCTTCAGCGCGGGCCGGGTGGGGGTGGTCCGGCACTTCAGTGGCCATGTGCCGGGGGTGTATTCGGCCTCCGGCGTCTCGCGGTATGCCGGTGGGTTCGCGTTCAGCGCCGCCCGAATCGTCGCAACATTCCCCGCGCGCGGCGACGCCGACCTGCGGTCCATCGACTGCCCCTGGGACACCGACCACGGGCCGGGCCGGGTGACCATCACCGACAAGGGCCTAAGCCTGGAGATCGACCTTCGTGGAGTCGACGCCGCGTTGAGCGGCTCGATGAGGCTCAACTACAAGAAGCGAATTCCCGACGAGGTGCTGGAAGCCCTGCCCAGGACGACGCTGCGGTTTCCGGTGGAGCCGGTATTCGTATACCGCGCCGCGGGGGTGCGCCCGAAGTCCTAGCGGTTACGACACCTCGGGGGCCGCGACGACGTCGGCGCGCATGTGCGCGGCGTAGACCTCGGCGAGGAACTGCTCGATTGCCACCGCGGTGTGCGCGGCCCGAACCGAGCCGAAGATGTCGAAAGCGTGTTGGGTGAGCGGTAATTCGGCATACACCACCGGTTGCGCGCTGACTTGCCGGAGTCGCTCGACGAACGTGCGGGCCTGCTCGACGTAGGCCAGCGAATCGTTGGTGCCGTGCAGGACGAAGAACGGGGGAGCGTCGGCGCGCACGTGGTTGACCGGTGACGCGGCCTCGAACGTCTGCAGATGCGTCGAGGGCTTTTGCTTGATGATCGACTTGATCAGCAGCGCCGGCATCATCGGATGCAGCGTCTTGTCGAACCGGGTGAAGTCGTAAATGCCATAGAGCGGCACCGCCGCCTGCACGCGGGTGTCGGCGTCTTCGAACCCCGGCTGAAACTGCGGGTCGTTCTGGGTCAGCGCGGCCAGCGCCGTCAGGTGCCCGCCGGCCGAACCGCCGGTGATGACGACGAAGTCGGGGTCGCCGCCGTATTCGGCGATGTGCTCCTTGACCCAGGCGAGGGCGCGTTTGACGTCGACGATGTGGTCGGGCCAGGTGTTGCGCGGGCTGTGCCGGTAGTTGACCGCCACGCAAACCCAGCCCAGCTCGGCGAGGTGGCTCATCAACGGATGAGCTTGTCCGCGTTTGTTTCCCGTCGTCCACGCACCGCCGGGGATCTGGAAGAGCACCGGCGCCTTGCCGGCCGGGTCGAGGTCGGGGCGTCGCCAGATGTCCAGGTGGTTGGCGCTGCCGTATTCGCCGTAGCTGATGTCGGAGTCGTGGGCGTAGTCGCGGTAGATCCGCAGCATGCGCAGCGGTCCGGGGGTCTTGGCGGTGCCGGCACCGGACGGCCGGCGCCACAGGCCCTTCGATTCGGTGAGCCGATCGGCCCCCAGCCCGCTGTCCAACGCCTCGGTCAGCGGCACGTTGGCCCGATGTCCCGCGCGGCTGAGGTTCAGCAGGCCCAGCGTCGAGAGGGCGGCGACGACCCAGGCCGTTATTCGCACGGGCCTCGTGAGGCGGCGACCGGTCAACGCCAGTCCACCCAGCTGGGTCAGCAGCGTTTGCAGGGGCAATTCGCTGACGACGAGCCCGAACATCCACGAAAACAGCGATGGGTATCCGCTACGCGCAAGCGGCCGGTAGGCGTTGACGGTGGACGCCGCGGTCACGGCGGTGACCGCCAATGACCCCGTTTGCCGGATGACGTGGACGATTCGAGCTATCCGCATTGCCTCACCTTACGAAACGGGTGAGGCTAGGACGCCTCGGCTCGGCTCTCCAGTTCCTTGACCGGGGCCGGGTCGTTCTCGGTCAGCCCGACCTTCGCCGCGCCGCCGGGCGAGCCGAGTTCGCTGAAGAAATCGGCGTTGATCTGCAGGTATTGGCTGTGCTCGTCGGGCAGGTCGTCTTCGTAGAAGATGGACTCGACCGGGCATACGGGCTCGCAGGCACCACAGTCGACGCACTCGTCGGGGTGGATGTAGAGCATCCGAGCTCCCTCGTAGATGCAGTCAACGGGGCATTCCTCGATGCACGCCTTGTCTTTGATGTCGACACAGGGTTCGGCGATCACGTAGGCCACTGGTGATGTCCTTCCTTCTGGCTAGCGGAGTCAGCCGGCTGCGAGCAGTCAAACACGGTCTGGCTGGCTAATTTAGCGCGACGGCGCCCGCGCGGGCTACCGGCCTCTTGGTTGAAGCGATCGGTAATCCGCAAAACAGCGGGACCCGGGCTGCGGGGTCTGAACCTGGTGGGCGGCGCGCCTCATGTGTCCCATCGTTGCGGCTAGTGCGGGGCGTGAGTAGAGGTGCGGCGTTGTGGTGTCACAAGCTATAGTTGTGTCACACGATTTGATTGTGAGCTGCCGCCCATGCCGCTGAGCCCCAGATTGCCCGACCTCGCCTCGTTCGAGGCGTTTCTGGCGATCGCCGAGACCGGCAGCCTCGGCCGCGCCGCACGCGATCTCGGGCTGACCCAGCAGGCCGTATCCCGGCGGCTCGCCACCATGGAGGCCCAGATCGGCGTCACCCTGGCCGTCCGGACGACGCGCGGTTCGCAACTGACGCCCGCGGGCCTGATCGTCGCGGATTGGGCGAATCGCCTGCTCGAGGTCGCCGGCGAGATCGATGCGGGTTTGGGTTCGCTGCGAAAGGAAGGACGCGAACGCATCAGGGTGGCCGCCAGCCAGACGATCTCCGAACAGCTCATGCCGTACTGGCTGCTGTCCCTACAGGCCGAGGCGACTCGACGCGGCGAGACCGCGCCTCAGGTGATTTTGACCGCCACCAACAGCGACCATGCCATCGCCGCGGTCCGCGACGGCAGCGCCGACCTCGGATTCGTCGAAAACCCCGGTACGCCAAAGGGTTTAGGTAGCTGTGTGGTGGGAGGGGACGAGCTGGTGATCGTCGTTGCGCCCGACCACAAGTGGGCGCGACGGGGGCGGGTGGTGACCGCGCACGAACTCGCCCAGACGCCGCTGGTGGCCCGCGAACTGCACTCGGGCATCCGCGATTCGCTGACGGTGGCGTTGCGCAAGGTGCTCGGCGAGGACATGGAACAGGCCGCGCCCGTACTGGAATTGACCTCCGCGGCCGCGATGCGCGCCGCCGTACTCGCCGGTGCGGGACCGGCGACCATGAGCCGGCTGGCCGTCGCCGACGACCTGGCGGTCGGGCGGCTGCACGCGGTGAACATCCCGAAGTTAGACCTGCGCCGCAAGTTTCGGGCCATCTGGGTCGGCGGACGGACCCCGCCGGCCGGAGCGATCCGCGACCTGCTCAGCCACATCATCAGCCGCACGGCGGCGTCGAAAGCTCAGGCCGCGGCGTCCTCGGCGAGGGCCTCGTCGTAGCGGTCGAGCACGGTCTCGGCCACCAGCCGGTGTGCCCCCAGCGGCGCCGCCATCGGAATACCGTTGTCGCGGGCGAAGTTTGACACGCCGTCAGTGATGAGGCCCGGCGCCAAGAACCAGGGTGCGATGACGAGCCGGCGCGCGCCGCGGCGGCGCAGCTGATCGGCGGCGCGGGCCACCGACGCCTCGGGCCGGGTGGCGAACGCCGTTGTGGCCGCCGCCCATTGGGTACCGGCGGCCAGTCTGGCCGCCACCTTGGAGGTGCGGGCATTGGCGGCGAGGTTCGACGAACCGATCGCGACGATCATGATCCCGAGATCGTCGTCGAGCGGGGAAACCCCGACCTCGACGAGCCGTTCACGCAGCACCGCTACCAGCCGTTCGTCTTCACCGAGCACGTCGGCCTGCCGGATGCCGTGGGCGCCGGCGTCGGCGATCTGCTTGGGGATGTCTAGGCGCGCGTGGTAGGCGCTGGCCAGCAGCAACGGGGCGACCACCGCGCGGCGGCTGTCCGGCAACCCGGCCAGCACGTCGGCGAAGCTCGGAGTGTTGAGCTCGAGGAACGCCGGCCGCACGTCGAGGTCGGGCCGCATGGCCGCCAGGCGGTCGGCCACGGCCTCGGCGTTGGCGCCCGACCGGGGGTCGCGGCTGCCGTGGGCGGTGAGTACGAGTGTGTTCATCGCGGCCTCAGCGCAACTCGTCCTCGTCGGCGCGCAGCGCCCAGGATGCGAAGGTCTCGCCGTCCTGCCGCCCGTCGATGTATTTGCGCGTCACCCGGTCGATGTAGTCGCCCAGTTCTGCGCTGGTGACCTTGTGCTGGCGCAGTTTTCGGCCGAAGCCGCTCTGCTCGCCCAGGCCGCCGCCGAGGTGCACCTGGAAACCCTCGACCGAGTTGCCCTCGCCGTCGTCGATCCACTGGCCTTTGAACCCGATGTCGGCGACCTGAATTCGGGCGCACGAGTTGGGGCATCCGTTGAGGTGCACGCTGATCGGCAGGTTGAGCTTGGAATCGACGTCGGCCAGGCGCTGTTCCAGCTCGGGCACCAAAGTCTGTGCCCGGACTCGGGTTTCGGCGAAGGACAGCTTGCAGTACTCGATCCCGGTGCACGCCATGGTGTTCTTGCGCCATGACGACGGCCGCGATGGCAGGCCCAGGGCTTCCAGCCCCGCGACCAGTTCGTCGACCTTGTCGTCGGCGACGTCGAGAATGACCAGCTTCTGGAACGGCGTCCACCGCGCCCGGTCGGAGCCGGCCTTTTCCATCAGGTCGGCCACGGCCGACAGGGTGCTGCCCGATACGCGCCCGACGATCGGCGCGACGCCGACGGCGTTGAGGCCGTTCTTGATCCTCTGCACCCCGACGTGGTCGATGGTGTGCTTGACCGGCGCGGGCGCCGGTCCATCGATCAGCCGGCGGTTCATGTACTCGGTTTCGAGAACTTCACGGAATTTCTCTACGCCCCAGTCCTTGACCAGGAACTTCAGCCGGGCCTTGGCGCGCAACCTGCGGTAGCCGTAGTCGCGGAACAGCCGGGTGACGCCCTCCCAGACGTCGGCCACCTCGTCCAGCGGCACCCACACGCCGAGGCGCTGGGCCAGCATCGGATTGGTGGACAGGCCGCCGCCGACCCACAGGTCCAGGCCGGGGCCGTGTTCG
The DNA here is from genome assembly GCF_059812385.1 of Mycobacterium sp. NGS58. Lineage (NCBI taxonomy): Bacteria > Bacillati > Actinomycetota > Actinomycetes > Mycobacteriales > Mycobacteriaceae > Mycobacterium > Mycobacterium sp. NGS58. The sequence continues at coordinate 36,734 of NZ_JCALCO010000035.1, forward strand.
GGGTGGTTGACGCCGACGAACGCGATGTCATGCGTCTCGTGCGAGACGTCCTGCAGGCCGGAGACCGCCGTCTTGTACTTGCGCGGCAGGTTCGCGTACTCGGGGTTGTTCAGCGAGCGCCGGACGATCTCCTCGATCGCGGGTGACGGGTCAAGGATTTCGTCGAGCGAGTCACCGGCCAGCGGCGAACCGTGGATGCCGCGGGGGCAGTCCCCGCAGGCCTCCGTGGTCTGCAGGCCCACGGAATCGAGCCGCCGCCAGATCTCGGGCACGTCCTCGATCCGGACCCAATGCAGTTGCAGGTTTTCCCGGTCGCTGATGTCGGCGGTGTCGCGGGCGAATTCGGTGGAAATCTGGCCCAGGGTGCGCATCGTGTGCGCGGTCATCGCCTTGCCATCGGAGCGGACCCGCATCATGAAGTACTTGGCTTCGATCTTGTCGGTGTTCTCGTCGCCGGTCCAGCCGCCGTCGTAGCCCTGCTCACGCTGGGTGTAGAGGCCCATCCAGCGGAACCGCCCACGCAGGTCGTCCTTGGCGATGCTGTCGAAGCCCTGTTTCGAGTAGACGTTGATGATGCGCTCGCGCACGTTCAGCGGTGCGTCGTCGTTTTTGAACTGCTCGGCGTGGTTGAGCGGTTCGCGATCGCCCAGCGCCCACTGACCGTCGTTGCGAGTCTTGACGGGACGTGCGGTGGTCATGTGGCGTTCTCGTTCCTTTTTGGCGGATCTGGCCTCGAATTGGGCCGATTTGCGGACGCGGGGCGGGGTGTGGGGCCGCGGCATCGCGATGAAGTTGGGTCTATAGGCACCCGCAAGTTCGTCGTTGGACCCACGGGTCGCGATTTCCATGGTGCACCACTGACGGCGGCGTCAGTAGAGGTCATATGTTGTGAAGACACAACTGCGCGTTGTGTGTGCTGCTTCACGCTTTTGCCTTGCCGGCCAGCCGGATTGAGCGCGGCGCCTTCGGGATCCGCAGTAGTGTGGCCGGTTATGAGCTCTTCCGACGTCCACGAGGTGATCGTTATTGGTTCGGGTCCTGCTGGGTATACCGCGGCG
>NZ_JCALCO010000036.1:0-36652 GCF_059812385.1 Mycobacterium sp. NGS58
CTCCGTGGACCTGCGCGATTGTGATCTTGCGCAGGTTTCGCCAGCGCAGGTTGTTCTGGAAGAAGTAGTGCCACTCCTGCAGCATGATCTTCTCCGCGCCCTCCCGGGTCCCGCCGTTGATGGCCGCCGTCGGGTGCTGGCCCGGTCCAGGGGCGAACTCGGCGCGGGCCAGCTTGGAGCCGATGTCATGACCAGAGGAGAACATGGGACCCTCGCCGGCGAGGATGACGACGCGGACGGTGTCGTCGGCCTCAGCGCGGGTGAAGGCATCGTCGAGTTCGACCAGCATGCCGCGGTTTTGCGCGTTGCGTTGCTCCGGTCGGTTCAACGAGATTCGGACGATTTGGCCGTCGTCAAACGTCTCCCACTTCAGGAACTCGTAATCGGGCATGTCTCCTCCATGGTTCTTCTGATGCGGCAATGGTGTTATCAATATCTGAGAAGGTATGTTCTCACAGGTCGGACGGGGCCAAGCGGGAAGGGCGCAGATGATCGACTGCCAACGTAAGCCGCGGGTGATTCTCTGGGGTCCCGGTCAAGTCGGGGTCGGCGCTTTGCGCGCGGTGATCGCCCATCCGGGGCTGAACCTCGTGGGCGTCGTCGTGCACGCCAAGGCAAAAGAGGGCAAGGACGCGGGCGATCTGTGCGGGATGCCCGTGACCGGCGTCGTCGCCACCCGTGACGTCGATGCCGCACTGGCTCTCGACGCCGACGTGGTTGCCTACTTCGCGTCGGGGGACTACCGGTATCACGAGGCTGCGCAGGACATCGCCCGCTGCCTGCGCGCAGGGAAGAACGTCGTATGTACCTCGCTGGTGCCGATGTGTTATCCACCCGCCGCCGACAAGCAGACCGTCGATCTCATTTCGGCGGCGTGCGAGGAGGGTGGCACGAGTTTCTTCAACAGTGGCGTTGATCCTGGATGGGCCAACGATGTCATCGCGCTGACCATGACGGGATTCAGCAGCCGCGTCGACACCATCACCATGCTCGAACTACTCGATTACGGTCCAATCAACCAACCCGACATCATGTTCGACTTCATGGGATTCGGCCGCCCGCCAGACCATCCGGCGCCGTTGTTCGACACCGCCCGCCTGGCCGCGTTGTGGGCGCCGATCGTGCATTTAGTTGCGGATGGCGTCGGCTTGCCGCTCGATCGCGTCGACACAACAATTGAAAAGTGGTTGGCGACAGAGCGTTACGAAGTGGCATCGGGGTGGGTCGAGCCAGGGACGATGGGCGGAATGCGATTCAAGCTTGCAGGCAAGGTCGACGGTGAGGAGCGGGTGGTGCTGGAGCACATCACCCGCATGGGCGAAGGGTCGGCTCCCGAGTGGCCGCGGCATCCGTCGCCGCACGGTGGTTACCGCGTCATTGTTGACGGCCTACCCACGTACACGGTTGACGTCGAAATGCACGGACGGGGAAACAACATGCGGGGCTTGACGTACGCGACGGTGATGCGGGAACTCAATGCGATTCCGGCAGTCATCGCAGCGCCGCCGGGTCTCTTGTCGACGCTGAATCTACCGCTTATCACCGGCCCGGTCCGCGGCGGGACTTGGCGGGGTGTGCTGTCCGCGGCGGCTAAATCGTGAGCGGGCAAGCTGTCCCACGGACATCGGCGGACCTGTGGGAGGTCATGAGCACCGCATCCAGCGTGCGGCGGTATCGCGACGAACCCGTCTCCGACGGCGTCATCGACGCATGTCTGCGCGCGGCGAGCTGGGCTCCGTCCGGAGGCAATCAGCAACCATGGAAGTTCGTCGTGCTGCGATCGCCGAGCTTGCGCGACGTGATCACGGCTGCGGCCCACAAGACATGGGAAGTGATGACCGACTTCTATTCGATATCGACGCCTGAACAAGAGGCTGACGACCCCAAATCGCGCGTGCTGCGAACCATGGCCGAGCACATGAGCGTCGGGGGCGCGGCGCCGGTTCTGGTGCTGTTCTGTGTCCAGCCGCAGCGCGGAACCACCGAACTACAGCAGGGCGGTTCGATCTTTCCCGCGGTGCAGAACTTCTTACTCGCGGCCCGCGCGCAAGGACTCGGCGCGGCGATCACCCTCTGGCACGGGGCCTGCGAGGACCAGCTGCGGTCGATGGTCGGAATTCCTGACGACTGGAAGATCGCGACCTTGCTTACGGCGGGCTGGCCCGAGGGCGGGCACCACCCGGTGCGGCGCAAGCCGCTATCCGTGGTGGCGACAGTCGATCGCTGGGACTCACCCTGGCAGACCGGGTAAGCGACGCGCATGGACCTCCGCGACTATGCTGGTTCCACGAAACCCGTTGTGATACTTCACCCTTCTGGGATAAGGGTGAGTTTCGACCAACTCGAGGCCAGCGCGAATCGGCTGGCCCATTATTTGCGCCGACAAGGTCTTGCGGCGGGGGACACGATTGCCGTCGTGATGGAGAACAACGAGCACATCCATGCGGTGATGTGGGCCGCGAGGAGAAGCGGTCTGTACTACACGCTGATCAACACGCAGCTGCGTCCCGCCGAAATCTCCTACATCGTGGGCGACTGCGGCGCGAAGGCGATCATTTCGTCAGTGGCGTTGCGCGTTGTGTGCCAACAGCTGTCGGAATCACTGCCGCGTGGATTGCCATCCGTGGCGCTTATCGCCGACGGTGAACTAGAAGGGTGGCGACGCTATCCGGACTGTGTGGCCGCCATGCCAGCGGCGCCTATCGGGGATGAATGCGATGGGCAGCTTCTTCAGTACTCGGCCGGAAGCACCGGACGCCCAAGGGGAATCCGGCGCCCGTTGAAGCCCGCTAGGTCCGTTCGAACGAGTTTGTCGACACCCGTCTTCGAAGCGCTCGGGGTGGCAAGCGATTCCGTGTACATGAGCCCCGCGCCGACGTATCACACGGCCCCGGCGATGTGGACAATGGCTGCCCAGGCCGCTGGTGCGACCACTGTCATCATGGAGGCTTTCGACGCCGAGGGCGCGCTGGACTGCATCGAGCGATACGGCGTCACCCATGCACAGTTCGTTCCGACGATGTTCGTCAGGATGCTCCGGCTCCCCCGGGCGACGCGAATGCGGTTCGACCTGTCGACCCTTCAGCGTGTGGTTCATGCCGCCGCGCCGTGTCCACCCGAGATCAAGCGGCAGATGATCGATTGGTGGGGTCCGATCGTCGATGAGTACTACGGATCCTCAGAAGGCGCGGGAATCTCATTCATCCGCGCCGAAGACTGGCTCCGCCACCCCGGCTCGGTTGGCAAGCCAATGCTGGGAGTGCCGCACATCCTCGACGAAGACGGCAACGAGGTCGCCGCGGGACAGGTCGGCGACATCTATTACGAAGGCGGCTGTCCGTTCGAATACCTCAACGATGCAGAGAAGACCGCCGCGGCCCGCAATTCAAAGGGCTGGGTGACCGTGGGCGACGTTGGTTACCTGGACGACGACGGCTACCTGTACCTCACTGACCGTCGTCATCACATGATCATCTCGGGAGGCGTCAACATCTATCCGCAGGAAACCGAGGATGTACTGGTGTGCCATCCGCTGGTTGTCGACGCCGCGGTGTTCGGCGTGCCTGACGAGGTGATGGGGCAGTCGGTCGCGGCGGTGGTTCAACTGGTCGACCCGGCGCGGGCCACACCACAGCTCGCCGATGAGTTGACCGGGTGGCTCCGAAGTCGGCTAGCTCACTACAAGTGTCCGCGAACGCTGTACTTCGAACCGCAATTGCCCCGCAGCGACGCGGGGAAGTTGTACAAACAGGAGCTGATTAACAAGTACTCGCGGCGCTGAGCTCGGGCGGCCTGACTTCGGCGAGCGGAAAGAATGTGCCGGCCAAGCGATAAATCAGGTACGCGCCGCACTACGTCAAGAGACCTATCGGTTCGATTTTGCCGGGGGTGAGCGGCCTAATCGTCATACGACTGCGATGGCACAGTGTGCACGCCCGACACCGCATCACGAGAACGTGTAACGAGCGCTCTTGTCGCGGAGGCAGAATTCCGTTTGCTTGGATTATTGCCAGTCAACTCTCACGATGGACTTTTGCAGCTAGATGAGGAGCTCTCATGACCTATCGCCGTCTTGCTTGGGCGCTCTGCGCGGTGATGGCGGCGGCCATCATCCCCGTCGAGGCCCATGGCGAGCCGCCGACGAAGTGTCTGACCAACACTCCCAAGGGCAAGCAGGTCTACGTGCCTTGCGATCTGCTCAACGCCGGCGCCAACTTCCCACCCGGGCAGCGTTGTCCTCCACCGCTCGAGCAGTACCCGAAAGATGTGGCGGACTGGTGCGGCGAAGGCCCAGGCCTCGCGAGTACTACGCCTACGACTCCTACGACTCCTACGAGTCCCACCACTCCTACGAGTCCGACGACTCCAACCAGTCCGACGACTTCGACGACTCCGACCAGTCCGACGAGCTCAACGAGTCCTAGGACCTCAACCAGTCCGACGACCTCAACGAGTCCGTCGAGTCCTGCGACCACGGCGAGTCCTACGAGTCCGGCGGCTCCAGGCAATGCCGGGTGAGGACGTCCTCCATGAGCGGTGGTGGTGTTGCGAAGATCAAGCACGCCCAGCCGCCGGAGCGTCGCCCGGTTGACAGTTATGGGATCTCGTACACGACTATCTTGTCGGCGATGCCGCGCAGCGCCGCCTCCTTCTGAACTGGCCGGATCGCCTCTTTCTCCAGGATGGCGGCGACGCCAGGCGCCTCGATCACAGGGCCGGTGATGTGGATCTCCTGCGAGGTCGACAGGCCCTGCACCCGCGCCGCGATATTGACCGTCTGGCCGAAATAGTCCTGCCGTTCGTTTAGCATCACCGCGAGACATGGCCCCTCATGGATCCCGATCTTCACGATCAGGTCGGACTTGCCGCGCTCGGCATTGAGCTTGTCCATCGCGGCCCGCATCCGCAAGCCCGCGACAAGCGCGTGGGCCGGCTCGACAAACGTCGCCATCACGGCGTCCCCGATGGTCTTGACGACGGCGCCCTTTTCGGCCGCGATGATCTCCAGCAGCGCGTGAAAATGCGCGCGCACCAAGTCAAACGCGGCGAGGTCGCCGACCCGCTCGTACAGCGCGGTCGACCCCTTGAGATCGGTGAACAGAAAAGTCAACGAGGTGATTTTGAGACGCTGATCGATTTCGAGGTTGTCGGCCTTGAACACATCGCGGAATGTCTGGTTCGACAGCATTCGCTTGGCGGTGAGGAACGGCCTGCGCTTGCCCAGCAGATGGTGGAGGGCGTCGGCTCCGACAAACACGGTGGGCAGCGTCCGCACAGTGGACTGATTGTCGAGCGCGAGCCGCAACGGACCCGGACGCAAGGTACTCGACTCGGTCGGCGGATGCGCTTTGTTGAAGATCAGCCCGAGCTGCTGATCTTCCTCGGTCGGCGCGCCCTGGACGTCGATGAAATGGGCGGCGTGCGTAACCGGGTCGAACACGATGATGAATTCCGGCGGAAGCTGGATAGACAGCACCGCCTTCTCGCCGGCGGGCAGCCCGAGTGCAGCCAGTGTCACTTCGTCTGTCAGTGCGGCGAAGGAATCCTCATCGAGATCGATGCCCGAACTCCAGAACACCTGTTTGTAGTAATCCCAGAGCGGCAGCGTGTTGGGATCGTGGGCGGCAATCCGCCTGACCTTGGGGCTGACGGTAAAGGCCACCTCGACCTGCTCGTCGACGGAAGGCTCGTAGCCGCAGGCGCATAGCCCGCAGCGGTAGTCGTCGTCACGCAGCGATTTCAGCGTGTCGTGCGCGTCGAGGACGCCGCTGCAACCGGGACAAAGCACATTCCAGGTGAGATCGAACAGGCCAATACGCGCGGCATGCAAGAAGCCGGAGATCACCTTTTCTTCGTCGAAGCCGGTGCGCTTGGAAAAGTCCAGGGCGTTGATTCGATTGAGTTCATGATCTTCACCGTCCTCGATGAGCCGTGCGATGGCATCCGCGACGGCCCGATCGGCGGTTTCCTTGAGCACCGAAAGCTGGGGCAGGGTGTCGCTCATCACTTCAACTTAAATGCAATCGCCGCGACCGGGCACCAGAGATTTTCAGCGTGAGCTTTCTGAGAGTGATGCCTTAAAGGCACGCGCGGTGACCCCTCGCCCGTGCCTTTAAGGCGCCTCAGCGGAAGCGGACGTTCAGCGTCGCCAAGCCGAAGATCTTCCGGCCACCGGACTTCGCCCCGACAAGGACGACACCGGTGCGTGTCTGGGGGTCCAGCGACCTGACCTTACCGCCGAACTCGATATCGCAGCCTTCTTTGGCCGACACGATCGCGGGCGCCGAGAGCCGCACCGCGTAGCGGGTGACCGCGCCGGGATCGCCTGTCCATGTGGAGGCGAATCCGGCACCCAGCCCCATGGTGAGCATTCCGTGGGCGATGACGTCGGGCAGGCCGGCCAGCTTGGCGATCTCCTCGTCCCAGTGGATCGGGTTGGCGTCGCCGGCCACGCCGGCATAGTTCACCAGGTCCCCGCGAGACAGTCGGGTGTGATGCACCGGTAGCTCGTCGCCGACTTTCACGTCATCGAAGGACGGCGTCCCCGGCGTGCGGGTGTTGCCGTGCTCGGCGATCCGGATCTCGCCCTCGGGGCGCACCGTCTTCTCATACGCGTCTTCGGCTTCACCGACTGCGGTGAGGTCCACGTCGTGCATCATGATGTTCGGCACGGCCAACTTGATCGCCGGATCGACATCCTCGGCGGTGACTCCGACGACGGTGGTGTGCAGGGTGTGCACCCGCTCGCCGGCCGCGTCGGTGAAAGTGTTGGTCACGGTGATGAGGTCTCTACCGGCGATCCTGCGTACCGAGGTCAGTTCGACGTCAATGTGCAGTTCGTCGCCGGCCACGATCGGACGGTGTTGCTCGAACAGCTCTTCGGTCTGCATATAGGTGTCGTAGCCGACGACAACCTGCTCGAACATGCGGCGATTGCAGGTCATGCCCGGCGTCGACGTGAATGTCAGCGGCGCCACCAGGTCCGAATAGCCCAGCTCAGCGGCGGCGGCGACGTCCCAATGGGCGGGGTGATAGTCCTGCACCGCCCGGGCGTACTCGCGTAACTTCTCGCGGCCGACCAGGTAGGTGCCGTCCATCTGGTAGTAGTGGCCGACCCGCGATTCGAGCGCCGAGGCTTCTGCTGTGGTCATCAATAGCTCAACATTTCTATCGGCCGTTTCGTTGAGGCCGACCAAAGCACACTAACGTGCGTCGCGCCGGGGATGACGTCCGCCGATTCCTGACGACGCCGCCGTGTCGAAACCTATGCTGCCCGCATGACCGAGTTCCGCGCATCGTCCCCGCCAGATCTCCCGGGCATCCCCTCAGCCGAGGGGCCGCTGCCCGGCCCGGAGCAGTTGGTCGGCCGTCCGCGCGCGTTGGCCGTGGATTTACTCGGCGAATTGCACGGTCCGCTGTTCTACGCCGACTTCAACGGCGGCTTCAGAAAGCTTTACGCGTGTTCGCTGGAGCTCGTTACGGAACTTTGCGACGAAAGCCGGTTCGCCAAGAACCTGACGGCGACCCTTGCCCGGGTCAGGCCGTTGGCCGGTGACGGCCTGTTCACGGCCTACCACGGTGAACCGAACTGGCAGCGCGCCCACGATGTCCTGCTACCGGGTTTCAGTTACGCGGGTCTGCGCGCCTACCACGCGGCGATGCTGGACATCAACTGCACAATGATCGACCGGTGGGACGCCAGCGCGGGAGCCGGGCCGGTCGAGGTGTCGGCCGACTTGCAGAAGCTGGCCATGGACACCGTTGCGCTCGCCGGATTCGGTTCACGCTTCGACTCTTTCAACTGCCCCGGCCTGGCCCCGATCCCACAGAGCTTCACGACGGCGCTGGGGGAGTTGACATCTGACACGCAGACACCGGTGTTCAAGCAGGAACTGGCCACCTTGCACACGTTCATCGACGGACTGATAGCCGAGCATCGATCCGGTGACCGTGAGTTTGAAGACCTATTGGCGCTGATGCTGCAACAAAATCCGAACGGCGAACCCGTGCTGGAAACGGAGAACATCCGCAATCAAATCATGACCTTCCTGATCGCGGGGCAGCTCACCACATCGGAGCTGATGCCCAACACGCTGTACAACATCGTCACCGACCCGACGGTGCTACATCGAGTGCAGGCCGAGGTGGACAGCGTGTTCGGAGCCGAGGACGACTACCTGCCCAGCTACGACGACATCGGCAAGCTGACCTATCTGCGGCAGGTCATCGAGGAAACCCTACGACTGTCCCCGCCGGTGCTGAATTTCGATCGAATGGCATTGGAAGACACCGTGATCGGCGGCAAGTATCCGGTCAAGCGCGGTGAGGCGGTCACGGTGCTCACCGGCGCACTGCACCGTCAGCCGCAGTGGGGCGACAACGTCGAACTCTTCGATCCTGACCGCTTCGCTCCCGAACGCTCGGCAGCTCGGCCGGCCGCGCTGTTCAAACCCTTCGGAACCGGCGCACGATCCTGCATCGGCCGGCAGTTCGCACTGCATGAGGCGGCCATGGCAGTGGCTCGACTCATACATCGATATCGCCTCATCGACACCTATCACTATGTGCCGCAATGGGAAACCCCCACCAGCCGCCGGCCGGTCGAGTTCCGGCTCGATCTGCTGCGGCGCACTCCGCAGGACCGCAACACCCACACGCGTGGCGCCCAGGCCGATGGCGAACGCAGCGAAGCGCAAAGTCCTGCAACGGCTATCACGGCCGGCACCAGGCTGGCGGTCCTGTACGGTTCCAACCTCGGCACCTGCCGTGCGCTGGCCCGGCAATTCGCCGACGATGCCACGGGGCTGGGCTGCACGGCGACGGTGGCCCCACTTGACGACGCCGTTGGTGGCTTTCCCGAAGCCGAGGCCGTCGTTGTGATCGCGTCCTCGTACAACGGACAGCCGACCGATGACGCGCGCGCCTTCCTCACCTGGCTGCTCGACGCGGATACCACGCTGAATCCGGCTCCCAACGTCGCGGTTCTCGGTGTGGGGGACCACAACTGGGCGGACACCTACCAAGCGGTCCCGCAGCGCATCGACGAGCGTCTCGGCGAGCTGGGAGCCACCCGATTGGTCCCGCTGGCGGCGGCGGACACCTCCGGGGATATGGTCGGCACGATCGAGGAGTTCGCGGCCACGCTGTGGTCGTCGTTGGCCGAACGCTTCGGAGACCCCGACGCGGCACCGGTCACAGACGCGGCCGAACCGCTCTACGAGTTACGCCGGATCGTCGGGCCGGTGACGGCGGCCATGGACGCACGGTCGTCGGTGATCCCGATGACCATCGTCGAGAACACCCAACTGGTCAGGCCCGGGCTAGGGCAAGCCAAAACCAATGTCCGCGTAGACCTCCCAGACGGCATCGACTACCAAACGGGTGACCACCTCACGGTGATGGCCGACAACCCGCCCGAGGTGGTCGACGCGGTCTTGGCCCAGCTCGGCATTGACCCTGGACTGCGGCTGGCGATCAATCCTCGGCGCAGCTCTCGGCGGCTCATCGCGCTGGACCGCGAGGTCAGCGCGCGGGAACTGCTCACGCACTTCGTCGAATTGCGGAAACCGGTGACCAGCAGTCAATTACGCAGTCTCGCCGCGGCCAACAGCAGCCCCGCGGAGCGCCAGCGGCTCACCGAACTGGCCGCGGCCCCAGACGGTTGCCCGCTCAGCGTATTGGAATGCCTCGATGAATACCCCGCCTGCGTTCTCACCGGTGCCCAACTTCTCGAACTGCTGGATCCCATGGTGCCCAGGCACTATTCGATCGCATCGTCGTCGATGCTGTCACCGCGCACGGTAGGTCTTGTCGTCAGTGTGCTCGACGCGCCGGCCCGTTCCGGTCACGGTCTGTTCAAAGGTGTCGCGTCCAATTACCTCGCGACAGTCCAACCCGGACAGGTGATCCGGGCGCGCGTGGATCCGGCCCGCCAGGCATTCCGGGCCGGTGCCGATCCGGCCAAGAACGTGATCCTGGTCAGCGCCGGTACCGGCGTCGCGCCGTTCCTCGGTTTCCTCGGTGACCGACTGGCCGCACAGCGCGCCGGAGAGCCGGTGGAGCCTGCGCTGTGCTTCTTCGGGGTGCGTGACCCGGAGGTCGATTACATCTTCCGAGACCGGTTCGAACAGGCCGAAGCCATCGGTATCGTGCGGATGCGACCGGCTTTCTCCCGGGCGCCGCAAGACGGGGTCCGCTACGTGCAGGACCGGATCGTCGCGGACGCCGACGAGGTGTGGGACCTGTTAGGCGACCCGGCCAAGGACACCCACGTCTACGTGTGCGGAGATGGCGCGCGGATGGCGCCTGCCGTGCGTGGGTCCTTCCTCGACATCTATCGGACACGGACGGGCGCTGACGACGATCAGGCCCGTGACTGGCTGAACGGTCTCATCGAGTCCGACCACTACGTCGAGGACGTGTGGGCAGGGTGAACCTCGCCATAGCTATGGCCGAGCCGCTGCGCTTGGCATTGGCCGCGACTAGGAAGCGTCGCGCAGGCGTGTCTCCACATCCTTGATCCCCTGACGCAGGTGCTCCGCCAGGTGCCACTCCTCACCGCTATGCGCATCGCGTAACGCCACGTCGACCGCCGATTTGGCATCCGAAAGGTGTCCCCGGCGTTCCTCCCCATGCGTGGTGATGGCATTGAGGACGGCCCGCACGGCCTCCTGACACGCGTTGGCGAAACCGCTGAGATGTGTGACCGGCATGCTGACCCCTTCGTACGCGTGTTCAGCGAAGTGCCCGCTGTCGCGGGACTACAAACATTTCTTCGTCATCTGCGGTCGTGGCGTTTCGAGTCCCGGCGTTTTCCAGACGAGCTCCCGCCGGAAGCGCTGGTCAGTTGCCGGCCTCGATCGACGCGACCCTCGCGGCCGCATCGGGACCGCAGAAACGCTGAAGGTCCACTCCGCCGGCCCCGAGGAAGTCGTCGATGCGGCGCTTGAGGTCGCCCGAGGAAACGTGGGCGTAGAGGTTTCGGCCCGGGCAGGAGGTTTGAGCTAGGTCCCGATGGCCCGCCAGCGTGTCGCTCGAAACGTGAAAAGTCTGGGCGGCCCACGCGAAGGCGCGAGCTGCGCCCTGCAGCTGGGCCTCCGGCACGGCCTCCTGATCGAAATCTCCTTCACACAGGACCAGGAAATGGCCCGTCGTGTCGTAGTCCGTCGCGGTGTCGCCCGCGATCTCGGTGCTCCGCAGCTCGTAGATGTTGCCGTTGCGGTCCACCCCGACGTGATAGGCGATGTCGATCCATCCGTGCTGGTCCTGGTGGTATCGCTGATCCTGTCGAAGATGGCCCGGCGCATTGCGGTTGTCGCCAAGGGCGACAGCCTCGTGGTGCAGGGTCATCCGGGTGATGGTGTGGCGCTTGCCGCCGGAACGGGCCGGTCGCGCGCCCCAGGCATCCCGGCACAGCAGAAGCGCCGAAGTCGTGGCGGTCAGGCTTGCACTGATCGTCGAGGTCGGGGGAGGAGTCGGAGCCGAAGGTGGGGTCGGGCCGGTCTTTGACCCCGCAGTCGAGTAGTTGCCGACGAGGGACGCCGCCCCGGCGCCACCGGCCAGCGCAAGCAGCTGACGGCGGCTGACAAGAGCCGGCCGGCCGCACGCTGGCTCGCACACGGTCCACACCATACGGGTGTGATGCCGGCCCGCGGAGCCGCTTCGTTCATGTCCCACCCAGCGCGTTGCGCACGCGTCCGCGCGCCCGGTCGAGCCTGGCGGCGGCCTCGGTCGCGTCGACGCCCGCAAGCAGGGCGACGATCGCGGTCTTGGCGTGACCGCCCGCGGCGGCCAGCGCGGCGGCCGCGGTCTCCTCGTCGACCCCGGCCGCGTCACGGACGATCCGCACCGCGCGGCGGCGCACCTTCGCATTGGTCGCGCGCACGTCGACCATCCGCGGCCCGTAGGCCTTGCCCAGCGCGATCATGACACTCGTCGACAGGGCATTGAGCACGACCTTCTGCGCCGTCCCCGCGGTGAGCCGCGTGGACCCCGCGAGCACCTCGGGCCCGGTCGGCAGCTCGATCATCAGGTCCGCAGACGCCTCGCTTCTCACGTTGTTGACTATCGCGACGGTCAAGGCGCCCGCTGCGCGCGCGTGCTCCAGCGCCCCGAGCACGTACGGCGTGCGGCCCGACGCCGTGATCCCGACCAGCGCGTCGGCGGCGGTCAGGTCCGCGAGATCAGTGGGATCGAACGCATCCTCGGCGCCCTCGATCGCCTCGGTCAAAGCCGTTGGCCCGCCGGCGATCACGCCGCGCACCAGGTCAGTGCCGAACGTCGGCCCGCACTCGGCCGCGTCGAGCACACCGAGCCGCCCGGGCGTCCCGGCACCGGCGTAGATCAGGCGGCCGCCGCGCTCGAGCCGCGCGGCGATCGCCTCCGCGGCCGCCGCGATCCGCGGTACCGCCGCCGCCACCGCCCAATGCGCCTCGCCCTCGGCGGCGACGAGCAGCGCGACGACCTCGCCGATGGACCGCGCGTCGAGGTCGTCCAGGCCCGGTCGCACGGCTTCGGTGGTGAGGGTATCGACGCCCTGCATCGCGCCGGCCGCCCGCATGCGGATCAGGTGCGGCTCGTGGATCGCTCCTAGCCGCAGCGCGCCGTCGAGCGCGTCGCCGGCGGCCGGGATGATCTCAAGCCGCTCGCGCAGCGCCCCGACCCCCGCCAGTCCGCCGACCATCGCCACCGGGCCGTCCGCTGCCGCGCGGGCGGTCGCGGCCAGCGCCCGGGCGGCGGCGTCGATGATCGCCAGCGCCACGGCGTCGCCGGGCGCGGCGAGGACGTCGGGCGCGAAGGACGCGAGCGCGGCGGCGTCGGTCAGCTGCGCCGGCCAGGTCTCCGGCGCGCCGAAGCGGGCGCGGGCGGCGTCGAGCAGGGCGGTGGACGGGCCGCGGCCGTCGTGGCAGCGCAGCGCCGCGCGCAGCCCGGCGGCGCCGATCCACGTGCCGCCGCCTTCGTCGCCCAGCCAAGGGCCCCAGCCGTCGGCGGTGCGCAGCGCGCCGTCCGCGTCGATCGCGAGCGCCACCACGCCGGTGCCTGCGATCAGCACGACGCCCGGCCGTCCGCCCAGCGCGCCGGCGTGCGCGATCACGGCGTCACTGGTCACCACAAGCCGCTGCGCCCCAAGCGATTTCAGCAACACATCGCCGAGTGCATGCGCCGCTTCGGGTGCCGCCAGGGCTCCCGCGGCGCCCACGATCACCTCGTCGACGGGACCGAAATCTCTCGTGACGCCCACGATCGCCGCCTCCGCCGCCCGCACGCCGCCGGGCATCGCCAGCCCCGGCGCGCCCGGGCCCTCGGCCCTCCGGCCGCCCGCCTCGGCCCGGCAGGTCGTCTTGCCGAGGTCGACGGCGAGGATCATCGGAGCTTCTGTGCGAATTCGATGACGTTGCCGTCCGGGTCGGCGATGTGCAGCGTCCGTTCCCGCCATGGCCGATCCACCGGCCCGGTGAGGATCTCGACACCGAGCGCGCCCAGCCGTTCGGCTTCCGCATCGACGTCGTCGATCAGGAAGCCGATCTCACCGCAGGGCGGGCTTCCGCCCCCGCGACCGATCAGCTCCGGCAGCTTCGAGCGTTCGAATAGCGAGAATTTCGTGTTCTCCATTTCGAACTCGACATAGCCGTCACCCTCGATTCGCACCCGAAGCCCGATCACGTCGCGGTAGAAAGCCACCGACCGGTTCAGCGATTCGACATATTGGATGACGTAGTCCACACGACGCATGCAATGCACGGTATCGGCCTCCGCCGTGAGCCCGTGGAAGTTCAGCGACCGGTGAATATGGGAGCGCGGCGCTGGGCCGCCGCCGTCACGCCCTCGCGGAAGTCGGCGGTCGCCGCAAGGCGTGTTTGTTCCTCGAGCTCGTGGGCGGTGGCGGCGGCGACGGCCTCGGCGAGTCCGGCGCGCATCCTGGCACGGATGCTCGTGAGCGCCAAGGGCGCCGAAGCGGCGATACGCTCGGCGAACCGAGTCGCCCCCGCCCGCACGTCGCCGTCAGCGACTAATTCATCGAATAACCCCGCCGCATAACCGATCTCACCCCCGAAGCGCTCACCGGTGAGCATCCACTCGAGCGCCTTTTGCTGGCCGACGACGCGGGGCAACGTGGCGGTGATGCCGAAGCCGGGATGAAACCCGAGCCGGCTGAAGTTGGCCGCAAATTTCGAGGACGGTGCCGCCACGCGGAAGTCTGCGCTCAGGGCAAGCCCGAGCC
The DNA here is from genome assembly GCF_059812385.1 of Mycobacterium sp. NGS58. Classification (NCBI taxonomy): domain Bacteria; kingdom Bacillati; phylum Actinomycetota; class Actinomycetes; order Mycobacteriales; family Mycobacteriaceae; genus Mycobacterium; species Mycobacterium sp. NGS58. The sequence continues at coordinate 14,222 of NZ_JCALCO010000036.1, forward strand.
CGCCGCCGATCGCGGCGCCCTGCACCGCCGCGACAACCGGCTTCCCGGCGCGAAACAACCGGATGGCCTGGGCGTAGAGCTCGTCCGGCGACGAGCGATTCTCGGCGGGCTGGGAGAAGTCGGCACCCGCGCAAAAGTGCTTACCCTCCGCGCACAACACGATCGCCCGGCATTCCATCTCGTCGTCCAAATGCTCGTAAGCGTCGGCGATGCCCGCAATCAAGTCGGTGTCGAAGTAATTGTTCGGGGGCCGATGGATCTCCACCATGGCCACGTTGCCGGCGAATTCGACGGTGACATCTGTCATAGCTGTCCCAACAGTTCACGCACGGCGGCATTGAAGATCTCGGGCTGATCCATGTTCGCCGCATGCCCGGCGTTGTCGATGACCAGCTTGCGGGAATTGACAATCTTGCGGTGCATGTAGTCGGCCGGGGCCAGGAAGTCGGTGTCTTGGGCGCCGACAACCACCAACGTGGGAACCCTGATGCTGTCGAGCGACGAGATTACGCGAGCGTCCTTTTGGGCCATCACACCGCGGGCGGCGCGGGGCAGCCCCTCGGGATGCGCATGCAACGCCTGAGCGACTTCCGCCGACGCGCCCGCGTGCCCTTCGCCGTGCTCGAGTTCTCGGGCTCGGCGTTGTACCCACGCGTTCCACTTGTCGCGCGCCCCGTCGTTGCGATAACCCGGCCCAGTGTCGACCAGCACCAGCGCGGCCACGCGCTGCGGATGGACGAGGTGGAAGGCCAGGGATAGATAGCCGCCCAACGACATTCCGCCCAGTACGGCGCGATCGACACCTGCGGCGTCGAGAATGGCCGCCATGTCGGCGACGCTGATCTGCTCGGTGTAGCGCTCCATGTCGTCGGGTGCGTCGCTGCTGCCATGGCCGCGCTGGTCCCAGACGATCACCGGTCTATCGACGCTCAAGGCATCGATATTGGGGTTCCACATGCCAGAGGTGGCGCCGAAACCGTGTGTGAGCAAAAGCGGTAGGCCCGTCGCGTCCGGGTTGTGCACCTGATAGGCCAGCGTGACCCCGTCCGGGCGCTGCAACCGGTTCACGACATCACCTCCGACCCCGACTGGATGGCCGGATACAGGGCGTCGGGGCCACCGGCGACCAGCGCCGCGCCGAGTCGGTGCGCCCAGCGGTGATGCCCTCCGGCTTCGTCTCTCCATGCCCAGAGGCGACGGGTCAGATAGTGCAACGGATACTCCTTCGTCATGCCGATGGCGCCATGCGTCTGGTGGGCGGCCGCGGTCACCAACTGCGCGGCCCGGTCGGCAAGCATCTTGGCGCAGGCGATTTCGAAGCCACCCCGGCCGAGTTCGACCGCTTCGACCGCACCGGCGATGGCCGACGCCACCACCGCGGCCTGCTGGTGGATGGTCACCAAATGGGCTTGAACGGCCTGGAAGCGACCGATGGGGCGTCCGAATTGCTCACGTTCGCCGCTGTAGCGCAGCGTCATCGCGGCTACGGCACTCACCGCGCCGGCCATCAGCGCGGCACGCCCCAGCGCGGTGCGTTCCCACAACGTTTGGTCGGTAACCTCGTCCGTCGCATCGGCACGCGCCGTTACCGGTACACCGTCGAAAGTGACTGTGTCACGGGCATCCTCGGCGAGGTTGACCCCGCGGCTGACAGCCGGTCCTCCTGATGATGCGGCCGGTCCGGGTGCGAGCACCACCACGCCGTCGACCAGTCCGATGACATGCTCGGCACGGTGGCCCCATGCGACTGCCGGCACCGTGCCGAACAGCCGGTCACCGTCGAGACGCAGCGTCGCGACGGGTGGCAGTACCGTGCGGACACCTTTGGGCAGCGCGAGACCGGCGGACGCCAATAGCCACCCGCCGACAAGTCCGGCTTCGGCCAGCGGCACCGGCGCCGCATGCGCTCCCGCGGCCCGCAGCAGCTGAACCGCGTCGGCGACGCTGCCCCCGGCGCCGCCGAGTTCCTCTGGAACGGGAACATCGCTGAAGCCGCTTTCCTGCAATGCGTTCCACAGTCCTGGTGCCCATCCGGTGGCATCGGCGCCGCCGACATCGTCCCAACGGCTATGCGCGGCGAACAACTTCTCGGCGGCGGTGTACAACTCGTTGTCGCTCATGACAACCCCTTGGCGGCGACGGAGCGCAACACCTCGGTGGTGCCGCCGCGGATGGTGAATGACGGCGCGTCCAGCGTGGCGCGGCGCAACAACCGCTCAAACAGCGACGGTGCCGGCTCCGCGGTACAGACCAGCTCGCGGTCCAGCAACTCGCGCAGCGCGCGCACGACGTCCTGTTCGAACCGGGTGCCCATCTCCTTGATCAGTGCGGCCTCGGCCGCGGGGGTATCGCCGGCGTCGATCGACCTGGCCACTGTCAGCGAGAGCCGGCGCAGTACCCAGTATTGGGCCGCGAGCTCGCCGATCAGCCGGCTCCCTTCGCGACTGGCCGCCAGGTCCGGGTGTTCGCGGATGAACTCCTGAACGACCAGGAACGTCGAGATCCAGCGATCGGGGCCGCTGCGCTCAAAGGCCAGCTCGTCGGCGTTCTGTGCCCAGCCCTGCCCGATTTCGCCGATCACCATCTCGTCGGAAACCAGAACCCCGCCCAGGAGCACCTCGGCGAAGTGGTCGGTGCTGCCATTCAGGAAGGGGATCGGCTTGACCGTCACCCCGGGGCTGCGCATATCGATCAGGAATCGGCTAAGCCCCGCGTGCCGTTCGCCGTCCCCGGTTCGGCACAGCGCGATCATGAAGTCGGCGCGCATGGCGTTGCTTGTCCACACCTTGACGCCGGACACCCGCCAGCCGTCGGTGTCGCGCACACCCTTCGTGCGGACCGACGCGAGGTCGCTTCCGGCGTCGGGCTCGCTCATGCCGATGCAAAAACACAACTCGCCGCGGCAGATTCGCGGCAGCAGCCATTGCTTCTGTGCCTCGGTGCCATAGCGAAGGAGCACCTGGGCGATCTGTCGGTCGGCCACCCAGTGATGTCCGACGGGCGCGCCCCAGCGCAGCAGTTCTTCGACGACGAGAAAGCGGTCGACCGCGGTTGCGTCGTGACCGCCGTAGCGGGCGGGGACCGCCATGCCGATCCAGCCCCGCTCGCCCAATGCGGCGGAGAACTGCGGGTTTACCTCCGCGCCCATGCCGAGGCCGGGTTCGAACGTGCCCCACGGCAGCGTCTCGGCGAGGAAGGCGCGGACCTGCTCCCGCAACTGCAGCTCTGCGGTGGTGAGCGCGGCGGGCGACGTGACCATACCTGGCAGGCTATCCACCCGCGCCGAAGTGAGGAAAGGTACCGCCTCGCCCTGAGGGCGACCATCAAATCGCGTCCCCACCTCTTTCACGGCGGCGATCAACTGAGCGCATATCTCGAAAATCCTTGCCATGGAGACGGAATCGGATAGCGGGAATGACGGATTCGGCGGAGGCACTCGCGTCGATATTGCCCTCCGTGCGCGGCTGTCGTCCGCGGATAATCCGGTGGGTCGCAACGGGTCCACGCAGGCGTAAGGTTCGACCATGAACGTCGCGGGCAGCGCGCCGGACATCCACTATGCCAAGAGCGGCGGCCTGAACATCGCGTACTCGGTGACAGGCGAGGGGCCCGACCTTGTCGTCGCTCCCGGCTTCATCTCGCACCTCGACATCATGTGGGAGGAGCCGTCGGTCGTCCACTACTATTCGCGGCTCGCGTCCTTTCGTCGCGTCGTCACCTTCGACAAGCGGGGCACGGGCCTTTCGGATCCGGTTATGCACGCGCCGACATTGGAAGAGTCAGTCGACGACCTGCGCGCCGTCATGGACGCGGCCGGATGTGAACGCGCCGACCTGATAGGCGTTTCGGAGGGCGGGACGATGGCGATGCTGACGGCGGCCGGCCACCCCGATCGCGTGAATGCCCTTGTCCTGTATGGCACGTTCTCCCGCCTGGTGGAAGGAGCTGACTACCCGCTCGGCGTGACCAAGGAGCAGCTGTCGGCGTTGGTCGAGGTGAGTGCCAAGGGCTGGGGTGAGGGCGTCGGACTGGGTGCCTGGGCTCCGAGCCGGCGCGACGACGCCGATTTCCGGCGGTGGTGGGCGCGGCTGCAGCGGGTGGCCGCCAGCCCCGGCATGGTCCGCAACATCTTCGCGCTCTATCCGCAACTGGACATCCGCGACGTGCTGCCCACGATCCAGGCGCCGACGCTCGTGCTCCACCGCCGCGACGACCGGATGGTGAGGCGTGAGATGGGTCGCTACCTCGCCGAGCGCATCCCCGGTGCCAAGTTCGTCGAGGTCGACGGCGCCGACCACCTGTTCTTCACGGGCGACGCCGATGCCCTGCTCGATGAGATCGAGGAGTTCCTCACCGGCGTCCGGCCGCAGCCTGCGGTCGAGCGGGTCTTGGCCACGGTGCTATTCACCGACATCGTCGACTCCACGAAGCGGGCGGTCGAGCTCGGCGACCAGCGATGGAAGGACCTGCTCGGCAGGCACGACGCCCAGGTACGGCGCCAGCTGGCACGCTTCCAGGGTCATGAGGTCAACACGACGGGCGACGGCTTCCTCGCCCGGTTCGACGGGCCCGCCCGGGCGATCCGGTGTGCCGCGGCGATCCGCGACGTGCTGCGCAGCCTGGGCCTCGAGGTGCGGGCGGGCGTCCACACGGGCGAGGTGGAGTTGCGCGACGGCGACATCAGCGGCATCGCCGTCCACATCGCCGCGCGCGTGGCGGCGGCGGCCGGGGCGGGCGAGGTGCTCGTCTCGCGTATCGTCGTCGATCTGGTCGCCGGGTCGGGACTTGGCTTTGCCGCTCGCGGCGCGTACGCCCTCAAGGGTGTCGCGGGCCAGTGGGAGTTGTTCGCCGTCGAAGGTTGACGGGTAGGGCTTACTCGCGGTTCTCTGCGGACTGATCTCTCCGCGCGTCCCAAATCGTTTGTGTCTCAATGCCGATCGAGGGGTGGTGGATTTCCTGGAAGTTCCGTCCGCCGCGACCGAATGTGGCGACGACGGCGGCCGGTGCATGGTGTTCCAGGATCGGCATGGACAGCCACTCGCAGCGTCGGATGTGCACTAAGTCCACCGCCGCAGCGGCTTTGTCGTCGTCGTAGGCGTAAGGCCCGGAGATGCGGCCCAGCCAGAACCGCCCGTGGGTGTCGCGGGTCCACACGAACGACCCTTCGTCGAGCTCGGCCAATCGGTCGACCCGACGGGCGAGCCGCTCCCGTTCGCCCGGCCGGCCCACAAGTTGGCCGAACCCGCACACGCCGAGCCGGCGGGCCCGATCGATGGCGGCTTGTGGCTCGACGGCATCGTCGCGGGATCGCATCGGCGCGCGGTAGACGGCGACCATGAGAGACATCGTGCCTCGGCGCCGCGGCCGGTCCGATGCGGGCCTTTTTCCGCACAACGCGCCCGACGACGATTTAATCTCCCGACATGGATCGCATCTGGCAGTGGACTTGGGATCGATACGGGTCGCGATATAGCTGGGCGGGGGGCGTGATCTCGTTTTTCATCTCGCTACCGATCTACCTCACGTTCGTGTCGTTTCCGATCGTCGCTTTCGAGAAGTCGGGCCGCTACGTTGCTGCTGCGGCCGTCACCGTTGTGGCCGTGCTGGTGCTCGCATGTTTCATGGTTCTCCCCGATCGTCGGTGGGCCCGCCCAGCGGAGCGGTGGGCGGCCGGCCACGACGTCGATCGGATGACGGCCCTGGAGGGCACCTATGTCTTCAGCCGCAAGGCGACTTCTCGCACGATCTGGGGCGCCGGTGTCTTCGCCGCCGTGTTGTCGGTCGTTGTCGGAGCGATCGCCGGAGCCGGGTGGATAAGGCTTGTGCAATACGGCGTCTTGGCTGCCGCCATCGCGGTGGCGGTCCAGCTGGTGGCGCTCCATAACGTCGTCGAGGCGGCATGGCGGCCACCCAGGGTTGCCCTGACCGGTGACACAGGGATCGGTGACTCTCTGCCGCGCGTGCGCCCGACCTTTGCCGCGCGGTCGAACGTGTCCATGGTTGCGGTCGCGTTCGGGTTCGCCGTCGGCGGCGCACTGCTTGCGGCCGTGTCCAATCGCGTCGGTGATGTCCCGATCCTCTCGGTGGTGATCGGAGGTGGGTTGGCGGTCGTCTTCGCGGTGCCGATCTCCGTCGGACTTGGATTCTCGCCATCGCTGCAACCCGTCCGGGACCTCGCCAGAGGCGCCGAACGTGTTGCGGCGGGGGACTATAGCCAGCGCCTGCCGGTCGTTCAGGACGACGACTTGGGCGCACTGGCCGCGTCGTTCAACCGCATGCAGACGGGTTTGGCTGAGCGGCAACGGCTTCAGGGCGCGTTCGGCACCTACGTCGACCCGGCTCTCGCCGCTCGGCTGCTTCAGCAGGGTGACGACGTGTTCATCGGTGAACGCCGCGAGGTAACGGTGATGTTCGTCGACATCCGTGACTTCACCCCGTTCGCCGAGGCGAACTCCGCTGAGGACACGGTCGCCCGGCTCAACGCGCTGTTTGAAATCGTCGTGCCGGCCGTCGTCGAGGCCGGTGGTCACGTCAACAAGTTCCTCGGTGATGGGGCTTTGGCCGTGTTCGGCGCCCCGAACGACCTTGTGGATCACGCGGACGCCGCGGTGACCGCGGCGGTGCTGATTCACCGCCTCGTCGGCGAGCGATTCGGCGGCGAGCTTCGCATCGGGATCGGCATCAACACCGGTAGGGTGATCGCCGGCACCATCGGCGGCGGAGGCAAGCTCGAGTTCACGCTGATCGGTGACGCTGTGAACGTCGCGGCCCGCGTCGAGCAGCTCACCAAGACCACCGGCGATGCGATCCTGCTCACCGATTCCTGCGTGGACGCCCTGGCCAGTCCACCGCGCGAGCTTCTCGACCGCGGATCGCACGCCTTGAAAGGAAAGTCGGCCCAGGTGCGGGTCTTCACTGTTGGCCTGGGGGCGCACGCCGCAACCTGAGTCGCGCGGCTATCGGTTGTCCTAGCCTTTCGGCGCCAGGACGACGATGGGGATCGGGCGCGACGTCTTCTTCTGGTATTCGTTGTAGCGGTTTTGATTGTTCTTATTGACGACCTGCCATAGCCGCTGGTAGTCGGGATCGCCGGACAGCACCGGTCGTGCGGTGACGGCGAAACGCCTTGGACCGACGTTGATCTCGACATCGGGGTTGGCCTTCAGGTTGTGGTACCAGCCGGGCGACGTGGGCGCACCGCCCTTGGAGGCGACGATCAGATAGTTGTCTCCGTCGCGGGCGTAGGTCAGCGACGTCGTGCGTTGTTTACCGGTCTTCGCGCCGACGGTGTGCAGCAGCAGGCTCGGTATCCACAGTGTGCGATGACCGATCCAGCCGTTCGACTTCTGATATACCGTGTCGTGCACCCGCAGCACCTGCGAGAACACTTTCTCCACGAAACTCATAGGGACCAGTCTCACTCAGCGGCGCCACGGTTTTCCAGTGCGGTCTAAGCGTTAGTGATGAGGCGGGTGCTCGTCGCGCAGGCGGCGCTCGTCGGACGCCTCGCGCATCTGCTCCTCGTCGCCGAATCTCTCCACGTCCTCGGGCGTGACGTACACCCGCTTCGGTTTCGGCGCGGCCCGCGGAGGTTCGGGTTCACTGGGCATGAGGCGATTGTCTCTTATCCTCGGCGATCTTCAGCTCTCGGCTCGGGCGATGTTCTCGACGATGATCTGACAGGCCGTCTCATAGAAGGCGCTGATCAGGGTGGAGAAGGAGAGCTCGAAGGGATAGATCATGTGCACGGCCAGAGGCTCGACCGTCCATTCGGGAAGGATCGGCACGATGGTGCCCTCACGCAGTTCCTCGGTACAGATGATCTGCGTCGGCATGGCGCCGACGCCGAGGCCCTGCAGGATGTACTCCTTGCACACTTGAAAGTTGTTGGCCCGTGCGCGTACTCGTGGCGACAGCTATGTCTCGTTATCGGTGATCCAGGTGGTGGTGAAGCGCAGTATCTCGGGAATGCCGTTGGCCAGATCGGATCCGATGGACTTCTCGAGTTTGCCGCCCAGCAGGGGGATTTTCACTTCCACGCGCACGGCAGAGCGCAGTTGGCAACCGCCGTCATCCGTCGGTGCCAGCCAGGTTTCCATATGACCTGACCCCAATCCGCCCGACGCCGAAACGCTGGCTTGCCCGCGCACCCGCCGGTCACCGTCCGGCCGCCATTTCTCGGTGTGCACGAGCTTGAGGTCACCTTTGATCAGTTTGGTGACCAGCCCGGGTAACAGTTGACGACCGAAATGCTGGGTGGTGCTCACTGTCACCGTGCCGTCGGCGTCGACCACCAGCGAATCCAACGTGATGTTGGTGGCATCGGCGATGCGGGCCAACCAATAGTCCTCGCGACCGAATGCGGCATGGATTTGTTCGACACTGGCGGGTGACTCGGTCGAGACGTCGAATGAGCGCGACATATCCATGCATTCTTGCAGAGTCGCGGTTCAGGGCCGCTCGAAATGCTGATAATCGATAGGCGCCTTCCAGTGACCGCCCCACCGCCACCCGCGGTCGGTGAAGACGCGCACCGCGGGGTCCCCGTCGTGCAGGAGTCCGGGCTCCTTCTGGCTGCGGTCCAGGTAATACGCCGCGTTGTGTGGCTGGAAGGTGCCGGTCGCGTAGACGCACGGGTTGAGACGTGGATTGAGGTCGATGGCCCGGCCATATGCGTGTTGAGACCAGTGATCGCTTCCCGGAATGCCCCGGCAGTTGAACGCCGACGTGTTGTCGTCCTGCATGGAGAGCTCATCGTCGGCGGCCTGGTATTGGTCGACGGTGCGGATCTTCTCGATGGGAAAGCCAAGGTGATAGAGCTGAGCGAAGACCGTGATGACCTCCGGCACCAAGTCCAGGTGCACGATCAGTTCGCCGCGATGCGTCCGTCCGTCGAAACCGACGTGGTCGACCTCGACTCGTCGTAGCTGTGCGGGGTCCACCGGACAGCCCGGCCGCCAGCTCGCGCCGAGCTCCGCCGACGTGACCGGCCGGACGGTGCTATCGGCAGGCGCCGGCTGTGGGCCGGCCGCCGACGACGCGGCGGAGGTCGGGCCGGCCGCCGGGGGCGCCGGGGCGGCGGTGCATTGCGTCAACGTGATCCCGGCCGCCATCGCGCCCGCCAGCACAACCCATCGCCTGCCGGACATCAACGGGGGATGAGTCCTCACCGCTCGCTCCCATCGGACCGCTTCGAGCGGGCGTCGCGACACGTCCTGCGCCAACGCCACTGCACACCGCTCCTAACCTGCTGCGCGACAGCCGCTTTGCGCCAAAACCCAAAGTGGTAGTGGATGCGATCAGGCCGTCGACTTACCCTAGCCGTATGCCGGTGGTCAGTGGCAGGTGGAAATTCCGGCCAAGCTCGCCGCGAAAGGCGGTCGTGGTCGCACTTGTGCTGCTCGGCCTCATCGCGGCGTCAACCTGGGCGTTTACGGCGCACAGGCCGGTAGCCGAACGCTCACAGCAGCCCGCGCTGACGTCTCCGCCCGCGCCAGCCGCGGAGAACCCGGCTGGGGCGCCCGCACCCGACTTCTCGGCCGTCTCCAAGCTGATGAACGACGCGATCGCGGCAGGTGGGCTGCCGGGTGGCGTGGTGGTGGTCGGGCACGGCGGCCACGTCGTCTTCCACCAGGCTTACGGGTCGCGCAAACTGGCGGGCGAACCGGGGCTGGACGGATCCCCCGCACCCGCGGAGCCGATGACCGAGGACACGGTCTTCGACATGGCGTCATTGACGAAGTGCCTCGCAACGGCGGTCGCCATCATGCAGCTCTACGAACAGGGCAAGGTCGCGTTCGACGATCCGGTGCAGAAATATCTGCCAGATTTCAACGCGACGAACGATCCAGGGCGGGCCATGGTCACGGTCCGCATGTTGCTGACCAACTTCTCCGGCGAAGGGATCGACGTCAGCCTCGCAGATCCCTGGGGGCTGAGCGGGCCCGACAAAGCGGAAGGCATTCGTCGCGCGCTCACCACGCCACTGCAGTCGGGTCCGGGTGAGCTTTTCCGATACTCCGACATCAACTACATCCTGCTGGGCGCGCTGCTCGAAAAGACCACGGGCGAGGCTGAAGACACGTACGTCCAACGCAATGTGTTTGCGCCGCTTGGCCTGCAAGACACCCGCTATCTTCCTGCGGCCAAAGCCTGTGGCCCACACGTGGTGCGAGGGGCGGCGGTTGCCTGGGCCCCAGCGCCGGCCGGAGGTGGGCCGACGGCCTGTCCCGCGGGGTCATGGAACACCAGCCTGCTGCCGCGCATCGCGCCAACGGCGCGCGACGAAGAAAGCAGAGACGACCCGAGCAAGAATCCGGATTTCTTTGCGCTGCTCCGGGGTACGGTGCATGACCCGACGGCGCGCCGCATGGGGGGAGTGGCCGGCAATGCCGGCCTGTTCTCGACCGCGCACGACGCCGGTGTCTTTGCGCAGGCGCTGCTTGATCGGCTGGCCGGCCGCCCGAGTGAGTTTCCTTTGCGGCCAGAAACTCTCGAGCTGATGACGACCCCTCAGCAGCCCGGCCACACCGCCAGACAAGTTGACGCGGCAAACCGTGCCGCCAAGGGAGGTCACGCTGCCCATTATCCCGCGATCGAAGGGCAAAGCCTGTTCGGCTTTGGCTGGGACATCGACACGGCCTTCTCCAAGCCGCGCGGAAAGGTCTTTCCCGTCGGCAGCTTCGGCAACACCGGGTTCACCGGAACCACGCTGTGGATGGACCCAGGCTCGAATACCTACGTCATTCTGCTCTCGAACTCGATCCACCTGCGGGGCAGCCCGCCGATCTCGAATCTCAGGGGTGCGGTGGCTACGTCGGCGGCGCAGGCGCTGCAGCTTTACGACACCGCGCCGTCGGCCACGCCATCGGCGCCCGCCCCGCGGAAAACACCGTAGTTTCTTGTCATTTCACGCAGGGAATGCCGTCGGCGGTCATGCGTGAGAGGTTGGTAACGGCAGTTCTTGTGTGCCTGCGCCGGTTGCCGGCACCGTGGTGACGGGTGCCGCCGCGGTTGTGGCCGGCGATTCCGACGTGTAGTTGCGGTGATGGTCAAACCGGGAGAAATCGGTACCGACGGTCAGCTGCACCGTGTTGCGGGCGATGCTGTCGGATGCGGTCGCCGTTATGTCGTACTGGTCGGCGAGTTCGGTGGCAGCGATCTTGGCACCGGGTCCGTAGGCGATGCTGCTCGTCTCGCTGGTGGAGTCGGCGCTGCTGGTCTTGCCTTCACTGAATTTCCCAGTCGCTAACCATGTTTCGAGACTCGCTGCCTCGCCTTGCCGACCCGAGGCGTTGACCACGTCCAGCGCCACGCTGCCGGCGGTGCTCTGCGCGTCGCTGTCCAGTTCCGCAGGGGTGGGGCTGCCGGTCGAGGATGTGGTCGACGAATCGGTGCCCAGCAGGTTGTGCACGATGGAGCGGATCGTGGGTATATCAACGAAATTCACGTAGGCGCCGTTCGAGATTTCGCCGAAGCTGGTGACCGGCAGCGTGTACAGCGCGACTGGCCTGTTGGGGAACTCCAACGCGTTACGAACCACATCGTCGAAGTCGAAACCGGCGTCGACGGCGACGTTCTGCTTGGCGACGTCGAGGAGGGCGTGCAGTTTGGTGGGGTCCGATAACGTCCCACCGTGGCGCATCGCGCTGACCACCGAGACGATGAAGGCCTGCTGGCGCCGGCTGCGATCAAGGTCCGTGAATGCCGCGTCGTTGGGATCGCGGCGTTGCCGAACGAACGCCAACGCTTGAGCCGCGCTGATCTGTTGCATGCCCTTGTGAAAGTCCGCGCCGGAGTAGTAGCGATCCGAAGTGTCGGCGGCGAGGCACACCGTGATCGGTTCGACCACGCGCGCGAGTTGGAAGAAGCCTGCCAGGGTGATTTCGATGAAGTGATCGATCGGGATCTGCAAGAGACTTTTGACGGTGCTGATTTCGGCTTTGCGGCCCGCCTCCCGCGCCGTCTGTTCTCTAGTGGTGGAGTCTTGCCCTTGAACCGGGGTCGAAGTCGGCTGCGAGCCGGCGGATCCGTGGCCGGCCATCACGCGTTGGTAGGCGAAGCTGTAGGCCTCCTTGATCTTGCCGCGGCAATCCGAGGTCGGGCATCCGGCCAGCTCGACATAGTCGTCGCGGGGGATCGATATCGCCGTGGCCGGACCGTCGCCGGCGGGCAGGTGCACCACGATGAGCGCGTCGGAATCGCCGTCGGCGGAATCCTCATTGCCCGCGTGCAGCGCGTCGTAGATGTCGGGCGACAGCGGTTGTCCGTGCTGGTCACGACGGCTATCCAGCCCCATGATCAGGATGTTCTGTTCGCTTCCGGTCGACACGGGCTCACCGGCCAACGCCTCGGATTTGGTGATACCCGCCGAGGCGCTGCGGTAGGCGTGCCAGGCGATGCCGATTGCCGCCACCAGCACCAGCGATGTCAGCGCGGCCAGCATTTTGGCACCGGCCACCATCCGGTGGTTGCGGTGCAAGCGATTCCGGGGCCCGGCCGTCGGCGAATCCGATTCCTGCTCGTCGGGCGGGCCCGCTCGACGCGTCATGACAGAAATGAGAATAGCCAGGTAGCGGCCCATCAAACCAGGGAATGCCCAGGCCCTGCCTTCTGACCGGACGCTCGCTACGGCTTCGGCTCGACTTCCAACAGCCGCAATGGGTGCAAACCGTCGACGTTGCCGACGAACGGCGGGTGGATGCTGTAGCCGAGCATCCTGCGGATGTCATCGGACACCGCTCGGGCGATGTCGCGCGATATCGAAAGGGTGTAGGCCTCCATGGGCCGCAGCCACGGCTGGCAGTACTGAGCGGTGACGGCGAGGCGCTCCCGGTCTGTGTTGTTGGCGCCCCCACCGTGCCACAGCGTGCCCACGAAGAAGACGCACGACCCGGCGGGCATGACGACGGGAAGGGCTCGGTCGTCCGGACCCGGCCGGCGCTTTCCCCAGCGGTGGCTGCCTGGGTAGAGGACGGTGGCGCCGTTGTCTTCGGTGAACTCGTCGATCGCCCAGATCGTCGCGGCGGCCAGCGGGGCACGGGGACGGGGAATCGGGTAGAAGCCGTCGTCGTGATGCGCCAGTTGCGCGTCCTCGCCGGGGTGAATGTTGATGGCCTGCAACGCCGAAAGCAGGTAGTTGGGCATCAACAGCCGATCGAGCACCGCGAGCACCCGCGGCTCATCGACAAGCCGATCGCACACCCGCGTCCTGCTCAGCACGCTGTAGATGCGCTGGGTGCGCAGGCCCTCGAACGAGTTGCGTCCGGTGTGCCCCAGCCAAGGGCGCACGACGTCACGAATCTGCGAGCACTGCTCGGGGCTTAGTAGGTTCCTCCAGATGACATAGCCGTCGCGATCCAGGGCCGCCATGTCGGAGTCGACGATCGCGTCGTCCACCGAACTTCCACCCGTCGGCGTCCGCTTGTAACGCTGCGCCAGATCGCCACGTAGGTCCTCCAACGTGGTGACTGATTCGTCGTCGATGCTCATTCGTGCTCGTCCTTGCTCCACTGGCACTTGTGCCCACACTAGGCCGAGTTCGGGCAAACCCACACCCAAATCGCCGGCCGGTCAACCTCGAAGGCCGGTGATGAAGCGTTGCACGCTGCGGGTCAGCGACCGGGGCACGTGGTCGGGATCCATCAGGTCGTTCTCGGCCAGCGGGCCCGCCTCGTCGGCGACGGTGTGTTCGGTGAAGGGCTGCAACGTCTTGCCGTCTCCCCTAAGCGCCTCGATCGCCTTCAACACCGAGCTGTGTTCGCCGGTCGCCTCTTCGAACTCGCTTACCGAAACACCGAGGTGCTCTGCGATCAAATCGCTTCGTACCGAGGCGATTTCGCGGCGCAGGTCGTCATGCTCGGGGGTGGCCGACCCCGCCTCGATCGCGACGTCGCACTCGCTGTCGAACCCCATGGAGCGGTTATTGAAGTTCGAGGAGCCGATGCGCAGCAGCCGATCGTCGACTACCAGCACCTTCGAATGGACGTAGATCGGCGCGCCACCGTCGGTCACCGGCCAGTAGACGCCCAACCGGTGGTGCTCGTCGGCTTCCCACAGCAGTTGGATGAGGCGATGGCGGGCGCTGTCCATGGTTCCGCGCTCGAGCGGGTTGTTGCCCCTGCGGGCCAGCACGATGACGATCTCTGGGCCGTCATCCTCGCGCAGCCGCGCGGCAAGCGCTTCGGCGATGGTTCTGGACGCCAGGTATTGGTTCTCCACGTAAACCGTCTCGCGCGCCGCGGCGATGGCGGCCAGGTTGAGCGCTTCCACCTCCCGGACCTCGGGGCGATCCGCGAGCTTGGGCACGGTGCGCGCGATTCCGACGTCGACGTTGCGCAGGTTCGGTTCCAGCTTGCTGGGCCAGGCGCTGTGTTTGGGCTGTACCGGCGACAACGACTGCTTGGTCGCGGTCTGCCACCTGGCCAGGGCCTGCTCGCCCAGGGCCCGCGCCGCCGCACCGTCGACCGCCAGGCCGACATCGTGCCGCGGCCCGTAGCCGCGCCCCGTGGTACGGCGGTGAGGATTGTCATGCGCGTGCGCACGGGTGTCCCATCGCGCAAGCGTCAAGTCGATGCCGCCGCAGAACGCCACCGCATCGTCGATGACCACGATCTTCTGATGATGTACCGAACCGATTGGGTGAGCGCCGTCGATGGCGAGATGCATTCGCCTGCTGCTGATCTGGTTCAGCAGCGACACCGGGGTGAGGCCAAACCAGATGCCGTCGAAGGCGGGCAGGAGCCGCAGATTGGACTTCAGTAGGTAGATATCCAGACCCGGCCGTTTCCACAGCATCCAATACAGGAAAGCCCCCAGCTGGTTTGGCCCGGGAAGTGTCGTCTCGCCCCGCTCGAAGGTCACCCTGGAGTCGAAGTCCCAGCCGATCAGCATGATTCGATGGCGTGCGCGCAGCATCGCCGCCTTGAGGTGTTTGAAATAATCGGCGGCGTCGATGATGGGGGCGAACCGATCTGCCCGTGCCGTGCGCCAGCAGGTCTGGCCGGGAGTCAGAAGTCGATCGTCGTGCACGCCGGGGCTCTCAACGATGTTGATGGGACAGCGCGGACATAGCCACTGTGTACCACATCCGGGACGGCCGCCAGGTTTGGTGAGGAATCGCCACCGGCGGCTCAACTTGCCGTGCACAGGCGCAGGGGCTGGGCGGGACAAGCGCGCCGATCTATATGAGGATGAAGCGATGCGAATGCTGGTAGTGCTAGCGGGCTGGGCCGCCCTCATCGGTGCGGCGGCGCCGGCGTACGCCGACCCGGTCGGCACCTCGGGAGCCGATGCGAGCTTCATCACCGCGCTCAATAAGGCCGGCATCACCTATCAGGACCCCGCGGCCGCCGTCGGGGTGGGTAAGAGGGCCTGCGAACTGATGGATGAGGGCAGTCCCCAGGTCGAGGTCATCAAGAGCGTGTCGTCGAGCAATCCGGGGTTCACGGTGGATGGCGCCGCCCAATTCACGATGATCGCGGCGAGCGCCTTCTGTCCCCAGCACCTCGGACAACAAGTCACATCGGCACCGCCGCCTGCGCCGACGCCGCAGCCCGATCATTGACATCCCCATCATCACACCGGGTGCCGCGTATTCGCCGATATCGGGTTGTACCGCAACGGATTCGACCGAATCGGCCTATGCGGCCTCGAGTGTGAGCAGGATGCGTTTGGCTTCCACGCCCCCGAGATAGCCGCCCATCGCGCCGTCGCTGCGCACCACCCGGTGGCAGGGCAGCACGATCGGCAGCGGATTGGTGGCACAGGCGCTGCCGACGGCGCGGACAGCATTGGGATTGCCGGCCAGCTTGGCCACCGCGGCGTAGCTCGCGGTGTGGCCGTAGCCGATCTCGGGCAGGTGGCGAAGCACCCTGCTGCGGAATCCGGCCGAGAGCCGCCAGTCCAGTGGCACGCTGAATTCGTGACGCTCGCCGGCGAAGTACTCCTCGAGTTGCCCTGCGGCCGTGTCGAGGCGACCGGGGGCGAGCAGGATGCGTGGACTGATCCGGTCGGCGAGGCTCTGCAGGACGGTGTCGTGGCCCTCGCTGGCGTAGGCGACGCGGACCAGGCCGAGTTCGGTGGCGGCGATGAGCAAGGCGCCCACCGGGCCGTCTACCACGCGGTAGGCGATGTCCAGGATGCCCTCGGACTGCGCGGCGGAGGCGAGCCGGGCATGCAGTGCGCCGAGGTGGTCGGCGGTGGCGTCGGTGGCCCGCGTCAGGTCCCGGGTCAATTCGTGTTCGGTGCTCATCGGTCTGCTCCAATCCGGGTCGTGCCGGCGGCGGCGCCGGGGTACGTGCGTCTGAGGGTGGCGATGCCATCGGCGGCGGCGCGTCGGGCGGCGTCGGGGCTGCCGCCGAGGATGGCGGCGATCTCGACATAGGGCAGGCCGGCCAGATAGTGGTATGCCACCGCCTGCTTCTGTTTGGCGGGCAGCCGGGCCAGCGCGTCGGCGAGGTCGTCGTCCCTACCGGGATCGGCCGGGTCGGCGCCGTCCGGGATAGCGTCGGTCGGCACGGCGCGCCGCGCCCGGGCCCGGGCCAGGTCAATGGCTTTGTGGTGAGCGATGGTGACCAGCCAGGCCTCGACGTTGGCGTCGTCGGGCAGGTCCGGGTAGCCCCGTAAGGCGGACAGAAACGTCTCCGACCAGGCATCGTCGGCGTCGACCGCCCCGATGATGGCGCGGCACACCTGCAATACGGTTCGGCCGTGGTCGACGACCACCGCCTCGAACGGTCGTTTGGCTGTCACGCTGTGTAGACGTCTCGCCGGGGGACTTTGTGAGATACGCCCAGTGTCGACCACCAGGCGCCGAGCTGGGAGCGGCTACACCGACTGGAAGCTGCGTTCCACCTCGGAGCGGCTGCGAACCTCGTCGCTGCCGAGGACGTAGGTCGGCAGGGTGTGGGGGACCGTGGTGCCCCCCTTGACCCTGGCCTGGGCCTGCTGAAATTCCGGAGTAGGGCCGGATGCGGCGTAGATCCCGTTGATGATCGACCACACCGCGGTGCGACGAGCGGTACGTTCGACGATGTTGCAGTCGCGGTGCTGCAGCATCTGCTTGGCCCACTTCGGCATGGTGTCGCGGATGGCCCAGTCGACCGCCGCCTGCGGCATCGAGACGTTCGGACCAGTGCCCATCGCTTTGCCATGGGTGACAGCCAGTTTCGGTAAGTAGGACTCGAGGCACTCGAGCGTCTCGGCCTTGGTGGTCGGCAGGTCGGTGCCTCCCAGCGCATGCCCGACCCGGATGAACTCACCGTAGTAGCGGTCGAGTTTCCTGCCGCGCAACGGCATCGGGTGATAGAGCTCGTGCGCGGTAGCCAGGCCCCAGACGACCGTCGCGTAGTTCCACCGCAGCCACTCGGGGTCATCGGCGTCGTAGCGGGCACCATCGGGACGGGTGCCCTTGATGGTGTGGTGCATCGCTCGTACGGATTTCGCCAGGCGCTCAGCGGTTTCCGTCGAGCCGTATGCCGTGCCGATGAAGAATGCCACCGAGTGGCCGAGGCGTGTCGCGGCGCCTTCGGGATCGATCCGCGGCACCCGCGATATGGGGTTTCCGTCGCTGTCCCGCTTGATCAGCCGCGAATGGTGCATGCCCATCCAATAGATCGACGGGTCGAGGGTCTCCATGAAGGCGGCGCACTGCAGCCCGAAGATCAGCGCGGGCAGGTGCGAATGCACCCGCCACACGGCGCTGTCGGGACCGAACCAACCCGGATCGCCCACGGGCGCCGCGAACTCCATGCCGCGGAAAAAGTACCGCCGCATGTTGTCGTCCAACCGCTTGTTGATCATCTGGCCGACGATCTGGTGTGGCAGAAACACGACACACTCCCTGTGAAATTCTGGTCACGGCTGTAACCAGAATAGAGTTTTGGCTACAGGTGTGACAAGACCCGCGCCGTCTCGACTTACGCTGTAGGGATGTCGAGTCCCACCCGGTGGGCCGGTATACCGCTCAAGGACCGCCGCGCCGAGCGTCGCGCGCTGCTGGTGGAGGCCGCCTATCGGCTGTTCGGCAGTGGCGGGGAAGCGGCCCTCTCGGTGCGTTCGGTGTGCCGGGAATGCGGGCTGAACACGCGGTATTTCTACGAAAGTTTCACCGACACCGACGATCTGCTCGGCGCCGTCTACGACCTGGTGAGCGAGCAACTCGGCGAAGTGATCGAGGCCGCCATCGAGCAGGCGGGGGATTCGCTGGGCGCCCGGACCCGGGCCGGCATCGCGGCGGTGCTGGGCTTCTCCTCGGCCGATCCGCGACGCGGCCGGGTGTTGTTCACCGACGCGCGCACCAACCCGGTGCTGGCCGTCCGGCGCCGCGCCACGCAGGACATGCTGCGCGAGGGCGTGCTGACCGAGGGTTGGCGACTTAACCCCGATTCCGATCCGGTGGCCGCCGAGGTCGCCGCGGCGCTGTACACGGGCGCCATGGCCGAGCTCGCGCAGCAGTGGCTCGCCGGGCATCTGGGCACCGATCTCGACGTCGTCGTCGACTACGCCCTGAAACTGGTGCTGCGGTAGGAATGCGGTGATGAGCGGAATCGAACACGCGATGGACCCGGTCCGGCGCGTCCTCGCGCACAAGGTCAGCGTCGGCGCGCTGATCGAACTGGCGGTGTGGCTCGCGATCCCATACCTGTGTATTGGGTTCGCGTGGACGGTTTTTCACCCAGAGCAGACCCAGCGCATTCAGGCGCGCATCGAAGCCGTGTCGCCCACCGGCGCCGACGCCGCCGCCTTCGGGGTGGCCACGGTGCTGTGGCCGGCGGCGCTGCAGCTCGCCGATGCCTGCCCCGCGCCGTGAGCGACTTGCGGTGGGAATGCGTGCGCGATCGGACGATTTGCTCCTAGGCTCTCAGAGCATGTCCATCGACCGGTTCGGCCTTCTTGCGGGCACCATCCGACTTGCCTCTGGCGTTTCGTTCCTCGTAGACCCTCTGCGGGCAAACAAATTGTGGGGAGACCCGGACGAACCGACGCCGACGGCGCAACTGCTGTTGCGGTCGATGGGCTATCGCGACGCGCTGATCGGCGCCCTGCTCGCGGGGGCGGCGCTGCGCGGTAAGAACACGCGCGGCTGGTTCCTGGCCTCCGCCGGCGCCGACGTGGCCGACCTGGTTGGCGGGATGAGCGTGCACGACGAGCTGAAGCCGTCGCAGCAGATCATCGGCCTGGGCGGCGCGGCGGTCGGTGTCGCCGCCGGCCTCTGGGGTGCGGTGCGTCCTGCCACCCGCCGGGCGACCCGCGCGGTCGCCGAAGAACCCGCGCCGTGAGCTGAGCCCTCGAGCGAGCGAGCTCGCGCTGACAGGCGGGTTGTGATGCTGTTGACTGGGCATCATGGGTTTCGGTGTGCTGACATTTGTTACCGACGACGGCATTGGTCCAGTCGATTTGGGCAAGGCGCTCGAGCAGCGCGGATTTGAATCGCTCTTCCTCGCCGAGCACTCGCACATCCCCGTCGATGCCAAGACTCCCTACCCGGGCGGTGGCCCGATCCCGCCGAAGTACTACCGCACGCTGGATCCATTTGTGGCGCTGACCGCCGCGGCGGTCGCCACCGAACGACTCATCCTGGGCACCGGGATCGCACTGGTTCCCCAGCGCGACCCGATCCACACCGCCAAAGAGGTGGCCTCGCTGGATCTGGTGTCGCAGGGGCGATTTCGTTTTGGGGTGGGTGTCGGCTGGCTGCGCGAGGAAATCGCCAACCACGGTGTCGACCCCTCGGTCCGGGGGCGTGTCGTCGACGAGCGGCTCGACGCGATGATCGAGATCTGGACGCGCGAAAAGTCGGAATATTACGGCGATTTCGTGAACTTCGATCCCATCTTCAGTTGGCCCAAGCCGGTCCAGCAACCCCATCCACCGCTGTACCTCGGCGGAGGACCGGCGGGCTTCAAGCGCATCGCCCGGCTACGCGCGGGCTGGCTGTCCATGACGGCGTCGGCGGAGGAATTGTCTTCTCCGCTGGCGCAACTGCGTGACGTGGCCGGCCAGGATGTGCCGGTGATCCACTTCCACGGTGGCAAGCCGACGGCCGAGGAACTGGAGCGTTACCGCGATCTGGGTGTAGAACACCTCTTGGTGGACCTGCCGACCGAGCCTCGCGACGAGACGCTGCAACGCCTGGACGGCTTGCAGTCAGAGCTCGCCAAGCTGTCGTAAGGTCAAGTGCCGCAGAAGGTTTGATACTTGCCGAAGGTTTCGGGGGCGGGCTCCGCATAGCGCTCGAGGCCCGGCCGTTCCACATACGGTTCGGTGACGGCGGCGAGCAGTTGTTGCAGCGGGCCGAGCTCGCCGGCCGTCGCGGCGGCCAGGGCCTCCTCGACGAGATGATTACGCGGAATGTAGATCGGGTTGGTGCGATCCATCGTGTCGGCGTCGGGACCCAATGCCCGCCACCGCGTCAGCCACGCGTCGAAGCCCGCGAGGTCGGCAAACAATCCGCGCGCGGGTTCGGCATCGGATTTCTCATCCCCTCGCGCCGCGTGGCTGAGCCGGCGGAAGAACGATGTGTAGTCGACGTGGTTCTGCTTGAGCAACGCGAGCAACTCCTCGACGAGCACCGTGGCGAACTCGTCGTCGACGTCGGAGGACAAGCCGAGTTTGGCGCGCATCCCCGAGCTCCACACGGCGTCGTAGCGGGTCTGGAATATCGCGAATGACTGCTCCGCGAGTGCGATGGCCTCGTCTGTGTTCTCCGAGAGCAACGGAAGTAATGCCTCGGCGAAGCGCGCGAGGTTCCATCCGGCGACTACCGGTTGGTTTCCGTAGGCATAGCGTCCCCAGAAGTCGATCGAACTGAAGACCGTCTCCGGGTCGTAGGCCTCCATGAACGCGCACGGTCCGTAGTCGATCGTTTCGCCCGAAATGGTGGTGTTGTCAGTGTTCATCACGCCGTGGACGAAGCCGATCAGCATCCACCGGGCGATCAGCGAGGCCTGGACGGCAACCACCGCTTCGAACAATGCGAGATACGGGTTCTGCGCGTCGGCGGCGGCGGGGTGATGCCGGTCGATCGCGTGGTTGGCAAGGCGGCGCAGCAGGTCCCCGTTGCCGGTGGACGCGGCGAACTGGAAACTCCCCACCCGAAGATGGCTGCTGGCCACGCGGGTGAGCACGGCACCCGGCAGCGTCTCTTCGCGATGGACGGGGCGCCCGGTCCCCACGACGGCCAACGACCGCGTCGTCGGCACGCCCAGCGCGTGCATCGCCTCGCTCACGAGGTATTCGCGCAGCATCGGGCCTACCGCCGCCAGGCCGTCGCCGCCGCGGGCGAACGGGGTTGCGCCGGAACCCTTGAGGTGTATGTCGCGCAGCCGCCCCTCGCCGTCGACCAGCTCGCCGAGCAGCAGGGCACGCCCATCGCCCAACCTCGGAACAAAGCCGCCGAACTGATGCCCGGCGTAGGCCTGGGCCACCGGGGTGGCGCCGCTGGGCACCGAGTTGCCGACCAAGAAGCGCAACCCGTCGGAGCCGCGCAGCCAGCCGGCGTCGAGACCAAGCGTGTCGGCCAGCGGCTCGTTCAGCGCAAGCAGTCGCAATTCGGGGAACGTTTCCGCCTGCCAACGCACCGCCATCTCCGGCAGTTCGCGGAAGAACCGGTTTTGGAGAACAACGGTGGTATCCGGGGCAACGCTCATCTCATCGAGCCTACGGAAACCCGAAGGCGGGGCCGATGCGCTATCCGAGGGCTTTGCCGATGAGATCGCGGGCGCGGTCGAGCATGGACGCGAACGGCCCGAGAGCGAAGTTCAGTTTCGCCGATTCCACGCCGGGATGCGGGCGCGTCGGAGCGATCGCCTCGGCGGCGCGTACCGCCGCCCCCATTCGCTTGAGGTCGTCGGTGTCTACCTTGCGCTTCAAGACGGGGAACTCTTCGTCCTCCTCGTGCCGGGCGTGCTCGAGCACGGCGCCGCGCAATTTGGTGAGCTCTGCAATGAACTTGTCCGAGGTGATGTCGAGCTTCTCGATCGCCGACAGCAGTTCCTTCGCCTCGTGCTCCTCTTTGAGGCGGGCGTCGACGATGGCGTCACCGGCATCGTCATCCTCCCGCCGCACGCGCGGATGCACCACCATTTCTTCGGCAGTCTCATGGACGGCCAGCAGCTGGCGCAACGTCGCGAACGGCTCCTCGCGCGCTTTGGGATCCGTAGCGTGCAGCACTTGATCGAACATGTCCTCGATGAGGTTGTGCTGCGCTTTCAGGAACGCGACGACCTCGTCGGGTGATTCGATGATGAGGTCTGTCATCGCCGATACCTCCTGTGATGGGGGTGGGAAACGCACATTGGGCTGTGTACGGCTTGAACGAGGCATACCCGCTGCGCAACTGGTCAAACGACGCCCGGCCGCACGCGACGCTCTGCGCGGCCGGAGGCCATAATTGAATCCTCTGCGGCGCAACGTGTTTGCGTAGCAGGG